>JAATGW010000003.1 GCA_015654495.1 Chitinophagales bacterium | reverse complement strand
CATATTTTTTTACTGCGAGGAAATTCTGATCAGTACCTGTAAAAGGATAAATCAGTTTTGCTTTATCCGAAACTTTTGTGATCTCAGGATAGTAAAATCCCGGCAACATAAAAGTGGCATGTAAACGCTGATCCAGTGTCCTTCCTTTCAGCGTTCCATTAGACTGCTCTTCTATTCCATCATACTGCTTCATTAACCACCAGGTAGCTCCTTTATCACCACCCCAGCCACCAAATGAAATATCAGGACTGTAAGCCAGGTATTCAGGCATACTGTTCTGAGTACCCCATACATCAGGACCAGAAAAAACCCATTGCAATTCAAAGAGTGATTCTGAGTTGTTGTCGTAAGGGAACCTGAACAGGTCCTCGTAATTTGTTAGCAGTTTTTTACCGCTTTGATTGATTACTCTTTCAGCATAATATTTTGCGCTGTCAAGAAAAGACTGATTTCTGCTGCCACCAGTTGATTCCACACCAGCACGGGTTAAGTAAAAACGGGCAAGCATAGCTTCTGCACTCCATTTGGTGAGCCTTCCTTCCTGAGATGAGGAAAGGGGCAGATCTTCTGCTGCAGCACGCATTTCGCGGGTAATAAAACGCCATACACTCTGTACTGTATTGCGGGCAATAGAAGTATCATACAGGTGTTCGAAATTGTTTTCAATAATGGGTACAGGTCCCCAGTTCATAACCAGGAAACGGTACGCAAGTGCACGCATAAATCTCGCTTCAGCAATTGCTGTTTTCTTCACCGCCGGTGAAACTTCGGGACCACCATAACGCTCGATGTTTAAGAGAAAGAGGTTGGATTGACCTACGACATTAAAAAATGCGCGCCAGGATGCACCATTCTCGCCATTGTCCCCTGTGGTATTAAACATCACATTACCTCTGTCGTTCCAGGCGGAGAAAGCAGTACCGCCTCTGAAATCGCCAAGGTTGTACATGGCTTTATCGTTATAGTCGAACCAGACCTGGCTATAGAGTAGGCTTGTGCCCGCCCTTACCTGGTCATCGGTCTTGTAAAAATTTGCATCTACCACTGAACTCAATGGAGGCTTTTCGAGAAAGTCACTTTTACATGCTGGCAGAATTGCAATAGTCGCAAATATGCTGGCTATTTGAATTATGATACTAGTTTTTTTCATAACAAGCGGGGGTTAAAAGTTTACGTTTACTGATGCTATAAACATCGGCGTTATCGGGTAACGACCGAAGTCTATTCCAATCGCCTGGTTTTGTCCGCTGGAACCCTGACCTACATAAGCTCCAACTTCAGGATCATATCCGGTGTATTTAGTAAAGGTCAGAATATTTTGAGCACCCACGGTCACTTTCAACGCCTTGAGCACCTTTGTATATTTCAGCCATTCCGCAGGGGTATTGTAAGAGAGAGATATGTTCTTTATGCGGAGATAGGAACCATCTTCTACAAACCTGCTGGTGATTCTTGAAAAATTATTCTGACTTGAAATCTGGTTACTGCTGATACGTGGAATAGTGGTACCCGGATTTTCCAACTGTGGTTTGCCACCCGCATCTGTGCCAACTTTTGCGTAACCCATTACATCGGTCAGCAGGTTCCTGCTGAGGTTAATGTTGTTGGGATTGCTTGAAGCTGCTGCGATATAGTTATAAATATCGTTTCCATAAGTGCCAATAATCAGGATGCTCAGATCAAAACCTTTATATGAAAAAGTATTGGTGAAACCACCTGAAATTTTCGGCCATGGATTTCCGATATTGGTCATATCATTCACATCAATTTTTCCATCTTCATTCAGATCTTTGTACTTCACATCACCAATCCATAAACCGGTCTGCGGATCAACTGTAACGCGGTTGCCATTATTATCAACAGGAATAGCGCTGTTATTTATTTCATCAAGTGACTGGAATAATCCTTCTTCGATATATCCTCTGAACAGCCATGGTTGTGAACCGATGGAAGCGCGCTGAGTCCAGTTATTCATCCACCAGGAACTGCGTTCCAGAAAAGCATTCTCAGAATTGAGTGAAGTGATCTTACTTCTGAATTGTGAAATGTTCAGATTCGATTCCCATTTGAAATCTTTATTTGCAATGTTTACAGTATTCAATGTAATACCCCATCCGTTTGTTTTAAGAGAGCCGATATTTACCAGCGGAGCTCCTACTGAACCCGGACTTCCGTTAGTACCCATGTACCAGGGTAAGCTGGCATTCAGGAGCAGGTCATCAGTGTTTTTAATATAATAATCTGCTTCCAGGCTTACGCGGTTATTGAACAAGCCGAGGTTAAAACCAAAGTTATTTGTACTGGTTTCTTCCCAGCCCAGTTGCGCGTTTGTAATGGATGCAGGCAGAAAGCCTGTTCCCCATTGCGTTGCACCTGTCGCCATTGGCGCATAAATGCCGGAGCCTGTACCCTGATTACCTGTTAACCCGGTTTCAAAACGAAGTTTCAGTTCACTGATAAACTCCACATTGAAGAACTCTTCCTGACTTACACGCCAGGCGAGTGACAATGAAGGGAAATTACCCCAGCGATTGTCGGCTCCAAAATATGGTGAACCATCGCGACGGAAAGTGGCTGCAAGTAAATAGCGGTTATCGTAGTTATAATTCACCCTTCCAAGATAAGATTCCATTGACCAGGGATAGGTACCACCACCGTTGGTTGCGGATGTTGGATTACCTGCATTCACGTCAAAGATATCGTTGGTAAGAAAACCCGTTCTGCCGGCACTCAGTGCTTTCCACTGTGACTCCTGTGCTTCATGGGTTGCCATTACTGAAAAAGTATGTTTTCCAATTGTTTTATTATACTCCAGTAACTGATTCCAGTTCCAGTACCAGCTTGTATAAGTACCATTCTGTAAAGAAGCAAGAGTATTATAATGCCACTGATCAATCTGATAAGTAGGAGTATAATAAATTGAATTACCTGTTCCGTAATTACCATTAAGAGAAGTTCTGAAAGTAAGACCCGGTAAAATGGTAATGCCGATATTCAGCCCGCCAAGAAACTGTTTTCTTTCGCTGGTATTTGTGATCAGTGCTGCTATAGCGAGTGGATTTACAGGGGCAAACTGGTTTGCACCATTAATAGGATCACTGCCACCCCAGCTGCCGTCAAGATTTGTGACCGGAATCTGTGGTGTTAACTGCAAAGCATTTGAAATGAGCGGACTTTGTGCATCACCATAGTTGGTGGTGGTAAGTGTTTCTTTGGTCTGATTGAAACTCATATTCAATCCGATCGTAGCCCATTTACGTGGTTTGTTCTAGAGATTGAGACGGGCACCATACCGTTTAAAACCTGAACCCGCAGCTACACCATCCTGACTGAGATACTCACCCGATAAATAATAGGTTGTGTTATCACTGCCACCACTGAAATTCAGCTGGTGCTTGTTCATTGCAGCATTGTTGAACAACGCGTCCTGCCAGTCTGTCCCCTCTCCTAAAATGGAGGGATCAAGGAATTCACCAGGCGTTACACCACCTGCAAGATCATGGTATTCTTTTACCATCTGTGCATACTCCCGGAGGTTCATTACATCCAGGTGCTTAGGAGGTGTCTGAAGGCTGTATTGATAACCATAATTGATTTTGAAATCGCCGGCCTTTCCTCTTTTGGTTGTTACCAGCACAACACCATTACTTGCACGTGATCCGTATATAGCGGTGGCTGAAGGTCCCTGTAAAATCTGTATATCCTCAATATCTGAAGGATTCAGACCTGCAAGGGGGTTCGAGGAACTCGATGATCCGAAACTTACATCCTCTGAAGCCTGCATTTGTACACCATCTATAACATACAATGGTTGTGTGCGGCTCAGAGAGCTGATACCCCGGATATTTACGGAAAGACCGCCACCGGGCTGGCCGGAGTTTTGAGTAACATATACACCGGCAGAGCGACCCTGCAGGGCCTGTTCGACCGTAGTATTAACCGTCTTGTCAATCTGAGCGGCTGATACCGAAGTTTGCGCTGTGGTAAGGTTCGCTCTTTTTGCCGAACCATATCCAATAACAACGACTTCATTCATTTTGGTATCGGTAGGGTTCAGCGTAACCTCAAGGTTACTTGAACTACCGACCCGGATTTCCCTCGCTTGAAATCCGATGGAAGAAATGACAAGTACATCACCTGTTTTCGCAGAAATGGAAAACTGGCCTTTTTCGTCTGTAGCCGTACCGCGGTTTTGATTTTTTACTGAAACCGTGGCCGATGCCATTGGAACTTTTTCATTCGATAAAACTCTGCCTGTGATAGTGCGCTGCGTTTCCTGCGCGTAAAGGGGTAGTTTAAAAAGGAACAAGAAGGCGAAAGTCCATAGCAATACACCCTTTGGGGGAAAGGATCTTTTTCTTTTCATACAACAGCAATTGTTTTAGTTAATTCAAAATCCGGACTTAGTATCCGCGGACTAATGAACGTTAAAATTATCTGCGAAGTACCTTAATCTGGAGCACTAAACTGTTTTTTACGGGTATAATAATATTCGTACCATGGGTTAAAAATTGCTCTTTTTAGGGTATAAAATCGTTCGGACTGCATAAATGATTGAAATGATGCCTTAATCCGTCGGGAACTCCTGAAAATCCAAATTCAAAAAAGAATAAAACATCATTTGGAATTGTCGAAATACATGATAGATAAGGTTTATCGTGAGCTGCTCTTCTTTTTAAAATCTCCTGGGCAGAAAAAAATAATTACTTATGATGGATAAAAATATACGGTAGAAAATGTTCAGGGCAGGGCTGTTTTGTACAGAAACAGCTAGTTTGATCTGGATTTATTGCGCATATGAATCTGATAGGCTGAAGGCAGGATACCAAACTCCTCTCTGAAATACCTTGCGAAATATTTTGGGTTATTAAAACCGGTCATATAGGCGATCTCAGTAACATTATGCGGACTTTTTTCGAGCAACTGAGCGGCACGTTTGAGGCGGATATGCCTGATAAACTCAATCGGTGTTTTGCCGGTTAAGGCCAGTATCCTTTTATACATACCCGTTCGGCTCAAAAGCAGCTTCTGCCTCAGAAATTCTACCGAAAATTCTTCGTTGGACATATTTTCCTCCACGATTTCCAGCAGGGTTTTCATAAACTCGCCTTCAGGAAGCACGGTTTCCACATCGGATGGATTTACATCAAGCTGTTTCTGGTAGGTTTGCCGGATGGCCGACTGATACTCAAGCAGGTTACGGATTTTTGAAAGAAGGATCTCAAAATTGAATGGCTTGGTGATATAATCATTCGGGCCCGTTTCCAGTGCCATCAGCTGTTGCTGTTCACCTGAAAGTGCCGTGAGAAGGATAACTGAAATATGCCTTGTGCGCGAATCCGTTTTCACTTTCTTGCACAGTTCAATCCCATTCATCACCGGCATGCTGATATCGCTAACAATCAGATCAGGATGTGCTGATAATGTTTTCTTCCAGCCGTCCCTGCCATTTACTGCCTCGATAATATTAAAATGTTCTTTTAGGTTATCCTTGAGGTAGAACATAAAATCATCATTGTCCTCAACCAATAAAACGGTGGGTTTCTTAAAGCTTAAGGGCAGAGACCTGGCATGTCTTTCACTTTCTCCAACAGGAGAGCTGTATATCTGAACTGAATGACTTTCTTCAGGCGAAAGTTGTAGCGGTTGAACAGGATGAACCGAATTCTGAAGTGGGAGCAAAACAGTAAAACAGCTTCCTTCCTGCAACTCACTTTTCACGCTTATAGTTCCGCCATGCATTTCGACAAATTCCCTTGTTATGCTCAGCCCGATACCGCTTCCCTGATTCAGGATATGATCGGGGATCGAAATCTGAAAGAAACGATCGAAAATCCGGTGTTGTTTCTCAGGTTCAATTCCTATACCTGAATCCTCCACCTGAATTTCAAGGAAGGAATCATCTTCTTTTTCCACCAGATTCAGTTCAACCGATACTGTGCCATCCTCCGGAGTGAATTTGAAAGCATTTGACAGTAGATTAAAAAGTATCCGCTCAATTTTATCCTGGTCAAAAGGCATCACCAGCTGATCAACATGAGAAAAATAGTTGAACTGAATGTGCTTTTTGTCGGCAAGATCTGTGAATGAAAAAGACACCTCATGTATAAACTGAACTATATCTGTTTCAGTAAGATGAAGCTTTAGTTCGTTCACTTCCATTTTTCTGAAATCCAGCAACTGATTCACCATATTCAACAGCCGCTTTGCATTCCGCTGAATCAGAATAAACTGATTTCTGGTGTCTGCGTTTTGTGACTGGGAAATCAATTTCTGAATGGGTATCAGGATTAATGAAATTGGTGTACGGAATTCATGGCTGACATTCGTGAAAAATTTTATTTTCATCAGGTCGAGCTCATGCATTCTCTGCGACTCTTTTCTTTCAGCAGCAAGCAGGTGGCGGTTCTTTTCCCTGTATATGATCCACCACCTGGCAAACCAGAGCAAAGCAATCATCATTGATATATAGAGTGCATATGCAAGCGGCGTTTTCCAGAAAGGTGGAAGTATTGAAATTTTGAGCCTTATATTTTTTTCATTCCAGTTACCATCACCATTGGAAGCTTTCACATGAAAAGTGTATTCACCGGGGTCAAGATTTGTATAAGTTGCAGACCTCGATTTTCCATTCACCATAATCCAGTCTTTATTGAATCCTTCCAGCATATAAGCATAGTAGGTCTCTGCTGTATTGGTAAAATCCAGGGCAGCAAATTCCAGAGAGAAATCATTTTCGTTATGTTTTAACGTGATCTCCCTGGTTCCCGAAATTGAGGTCTGGAGAATGGTATGTTTGTTTACAACTTCACCAACTTTTATTTCCTTATTAAATAAAGTAAAGCCGGTAAGTATGACGGGCGGTTGTAAACTTTTGTCGTTGATATCCTGGGGACGAAACAGATTAAACCCGTTTGAGCCTCCGAAAATCAGTTCGCCGCTGCTGGTTTTGAAAGCAGCGAAGCGATTGAATTCACGGCCCTGCAAACCATCATTTTCATTATAATTGATACACCTTATTCTCAGGTCTTCATTATCACGTTGAATAACCTGTATTTTCGAGATGCCGGCTTTTGTACTTACCCAGATATAATGATTATCATCTTCCAGAATATCGAGAATGGTATTATCAGGCAGGCCATCCTTGATGAAGAAATTAACAAAATCATTTTTGCCTTTCGGTAATACATTCAGGCCGCGGTTTGTTGCGATCCAGATATTTCCTGCATGATCTTCACTTATGCCATTAACGTTATAGTAGCTTAGCTTACTGTTGTTGTCCGTATAATGTATAAAGCGGCCGGAACTCTTGTCAAGTACATCAATTCCCCAGCTGGTTCCCACCCACAAATTTCCGCGTGAATCTTCCATCACTGAAGTCACATTCTGTGAATGGAGTGTTTGAGGTACATTGGTGTTATAGTGATAAAAAACATTTTTATCGCGGTCAAATCGGTCCAGACCGAAATTGTTTGTTCCGACCCAGAGATTCAGGTTATTGTCTTCAAAAATGCTGAATACCCGATCGTCGGCCAGGCTGGCAGAATTGCTTTCATCATGCCGGTAATGAATAAATTTTTTCCCGTCGAAACAATCCATCCCACCAAGATAGGTTCCGATCCATAGTTTCTGCTGATGGTCAATACAAAGAGAAACCACAACATCATTACATAGGCTATTTGAATTTGCCGGAGTATGCAGGAATTGTGTGTACTGATTTTTTGTGCGGTCAAAATAAATCAGTCCGCCACCATTTGTTCCGATCCAGAGATTTCCTTTTTTGTCTTCAGCAAATGCATTCACATCATCAAAAGGAAGATTGGTAATTCCTGATCCTGAACGATGATAAATGGGAAAAATATTCCTGTTCTCATCATAATAACTGATGCCTCTTTTGTTTGTTCCGAGCCACACAATACCCTCACTATCTTTATAAATAGTATTCAGCACATTGTCAGCAACCGATTTATTATCAGTTTCTTCATGGCTGAGTCTTACCACAGTGAGCTCATCTTTATCGAGAATATTTACACCACCATGATCCGTTGCAATCCAGATCAGTCCGTTATTATCCTGTGTTACGCCGTTTATAGCACTATTACTTAATGCCGCTGGTCCGGACTCTTTGGAGTAATGCTGGATCAGGTTCCGGGAAGGGCTGTAACGATAGAGCCCGCTCAATGTGTTGCGCTGATAGAGCCAGATTTCATCCTGGCTATCGATAAACATTTCAAAACCGAACTGCAGCTGCAGATCCTGTTTCTGAAAAATAGTTGTACGCAATAAGTTGCGCTGCTGTTCGCCATCGTATTTTTCTATAAGGCCATTGTATCGGACTATCCAGATATAATTTTTTGAATCAAGTACAGCGCCTGTAATCGGGCTTTCAGGAACACCTGTTCCCGGGCCGGCATTTACGGTGGTAATGGTTCCATTGTTTAACCAGGCATAGATGCCTGCATTGGCATATATGAAAAAATAGATTTTACCTGAATGCAGGATGGTCACCAAACCTTCGGAAGGTAATCCGGCCGATTGCAGAAATTTTTCAGGATGGCGGTTGATCTTTTCCGTTAGCGGATCATAGATATTGTAGGTGCTCTGTGTTTTGATCCAGATCTTATTTCCGGGGCCTTCAAAAACGCGGTTGATATAATCGTCGCTGATAGTGGATGTATCAATTTCATCATGTTTGAAATTGCGGATATTATATCCGTCATACCGGTTGAGCCCCGAAAGGGTTCCGAACCATAAAAATCCGGTGGAGTCCTTGTAAATACAATTGATCTGGTTATTGGAAAGGCCAGACTGAATATCAAGCCGGGAGAATTGATAGTCTTTCTTCTGTTGTGCCATGAGCAGCAGCGGAGAAAGCACTAATACGAACAATATTATTTTCGGCAATCGCATGGTTGAATTACTGATCAAGGGCCTGATACGGTGGATAAATATAGTAAAATGCTGTGATTTATCGTATCAGTACAAAGGTTGCCTTCCTGCTGAATTTACCTTTATCGCTATTGCCGGAAATGATATAGATATACGCTCCTGCAGGCGCTTGCTTACCCTTTATTGTGCCATCCCAGCCAATATCAGGAGTTGACGACTGAAATACAAGCTGGCCCCAGCGATTATAAATTGAAAACCCGGTTATCCCTGAGCGACTGCGCGGAGGAATCCGGAAGATATCATTCAATCCATCTCCATTTGGAGTGAATGCATTTGGCATGTAAAAATCTGTAGAGAATCTGATTCTGCTTGTTGCTACTGACCTGCAGCCGTTGTTGTTCATCACGGAGAGGTGAAAAATCAGATCACCTGTAATCGGCACAGTTTCGGGATTCAGGCTGGCCGGATTCAACAGTTTTTCTGATGGCGTCCATTGATATGATTGCGGGCTGGAAGACAGGGTAGTTTTCAATTGTACTGATTTCCCTATTGAAACAATGGTATCGCGGGGGATTATGCTCACAGCGATAGTATCTTTTATCAGAGCGGTAACTTCCTGGGAAATTGTATCCTTAACGGCACAGGTGCCGATATCAGGCTGCAGGTGGAATTTTATCTTATCACCATTTGCAGCCTGGTAAGAAAACTGCGGTCCTTGCGGAAGCTGGGCATTTCCGTTTACATACCAGGTAACCTGCGGATTTGTTCCTGCGTTTGTGTATTCTGCATTGAATATCACCTGCCCGCCCAAACAAACATTATTTTTTATTTCCGACACCGACATTTCAATTGCAGCGGGTTTTTTTATATTGATGACCTTTTTATCTGATACTGCTGAATCAATCAGTATACAACTGTTCGATAAATCTGCATGGATAGTGCATGTTATGGTGTCCAGATTATTGTAATTTTTTAATACCAGCGTTTCTGTATTTGCTCCGGTATTTATACCATTAATTTTCCATTGATATATTGGCTGAGTGCCTGCATCTTTTGCAATTGCACGAATGGAAAATTCGGTTCCTTCGCAAACTGAATCTGTCGGGGCTTCGAGTTTAACTGAAGGAACTAATGCCTCAGAGAATTTTACTTTCAGGCTGTTTGAAATATATGTGCCGGCTTGTGTGCAGGCAGATGTTGCATCGGTTTTAATACTGCAGGTGATAATATCTGTTTCCGTAAGTCCACTCAGAATGATAGTGTCTGTCGCTACTCCAACCGATTGCCCGTTTTTCATCCAGTCAAAAACCGGTGCTGCACCGGCATTTTTAACTGCGGTTATAAATTTCACCGGTGCTCCTTTGCAGGGAAATTCCGGCCTGGCGGAAATTTGTATTTCCGGTGTTGGCGATTGAGGCGAGAACTGCATCAGGATCCCATTAGATTCAACTGATTCTGCTCCATTGATACAATCTTCAAAATCAGAATACGCACAGGAGATCTGATCTCCTGGTGCAAGATCTTTACTGATAAAAAATGGCTGATCTATCCCGACTGGCCTGCCATTTTTTTTCCATTGATAAGAAGGTTTTTTGCCCGCTCCTTTTACTGATGCATCAAATCTGATTTCTGAGCAACCGCAAATATATTCTGAACTTGCCTTAATGGTGATCTCCGGTTGGATGGAGCTTGTTTTAAGTTTGATGGTTACCTGATCTGTGATGTAAAATGAACTGGTCTCACAATCGGAACCAGCGCTAACTGTACAGCTGATAAGTTCACCATCTCTGAAATCATTTGCCGTAAGTTGAATTTTATCTTCTCCGGGAATAATAGTTCCATTTCTTGTCCATTGATAAATCGGGCGCGTTCCAGTATTCAAAGACTTTGTTTTTATGGTGGTGGTTTTTCCGGGGCAAACGATCGCCGTATTTTTATCTATTTCAAAAACCGGTGCCGGCAGATTAAAGTTTTCCGGGTATAACTTCATCACCCATACATCACCTACGGTACTGTTTGATCCACTGCTGTTACCGTAGTAGCCAGGAATATCTTTTGTATTTGCCGTGGCGGCCACTATGTATGAATTATCATTGTAAACATCAACTGAAGCCAGGCCAGCGTCGTAAGCACTTGGAATTGTTTTCTCCCATAGTAGATTACCTGTAGCTGAAAGTTTAAAGATCCATACACCTCCAAAATATCCATAAGTGCAGGAAGCCGGATTAACATTGGTTGAGTATCCGACACCAATGACAGTTCCGTCGTTATTTAAATGAAAACCCTGGATAATATCATTAAACTGTTTTACAATTAGTTTTTGCGAAATCAGTGTGCCGGTAGCATCGATATTTACCAGCCAGGCCTCTGTGCCAGACTGAAGAGTAGATAAACCGGAAAGATCAAAATCTTTTGAGAAGCTTTGTCCTCCAATCAGGAAACTTTTATCTTTTAACGGAGTTACTGCAGAGAAAAGATCCGGACCGCTTCCGCCCATCAGCTTTACCCATTCAAGATTTCCAGTTGGAGAGAGCCTTGCAATAACGGCTTCAAAATGGCCATGACTGTTTTTCGATTCAAAACTATTCGATAGTGTAGATCCTGTAACAATTGCCCCGCCATCAGCCAGACCAGTTACCGAGCTCAGACTTTCCTCGCCTGTACCGCCAAAACTTTTCTGCCAGATAATCTGTCCTGCTGGATTCACCTTGATGATCCAGCAATCACGATCACCTTTATTCTCAGTAAGATCTCCATTTGCAGACTCAGATGTGCCTACCATGAAAATATTCCCGGTTGCATCTACGGTCATAGCAGAACCGTATTCATGGAGGCCACCGCCATATCTTTTTTCCCAGATCAGATTACCGGACTTATCCAGTTTTACGAGATAGAAATCCATGCCGCCTTTGTTTGCAGGCAGGCTGCATTCCAGCGATCCGGAGCTCCCGAAAATCAGGTATCCGTCAGCTGTTTCAGCAACATCATGACCATATTCCACACTGGCTCCCCCGAGGCAGCGCTGCCAGTCAATACTTCCATCAGCTTTCAGTTTAAGAACCCAGATATCGTAAGTAAAGGTCAAACCATGGTATCCCCGCACATCCCTGCCGCCAAATTCTGTGTAGCCAACTACCATAGAACCGCCATCAGCGGTGGCAATTACTTTATTGCCATAATCTCCTTCATCGCCGCTGTAAAGTTTCTGCCATGCCAGCTTTGGAGCCTGTGCATATGTAAATGTGTAGGTACAGAGCAGTAAAAATGTGGCGATCAGCGCAATTCTCATGGGTATTAGTAAACGTTTCAGAGTCCCACTTTAGTTTATCCTGACAAAATAGGAAACAGTTAGGATTTCACCATGAATAACCCCATTTTTCATCTAAAACGATGGAGGCTTTGTTTATATGTGATCGCCTTGTTCGCAGTTGGTATGAGATGGGGTTACTCCCATGATTTTATTAGTTGAAGTAGCTTCGAAGTCAGCGCTGGGTCAGAAATCTGCGCGCAAAATACAACATGAATTTTTCGGAAAAACAACGGAGGAATTTGGGTTGTTTCCGGAAACGGCCAGGATAATATACTTTAACTTTCGGTATAAAAACTCATTCAGACAATATAAATACTTATCTTTAACGTTAGTAACTTTGAAAAGATGATCGTGTCCTTTGGCAATGCTGAAACAGAAATGATTTGGCAGGGTATCAGGGTTAAGGGGTTGCCTTTGGAAATGCAGGAGGTCGGCAGGCGCAAACTTCGAATGATAAACAGCGCCGCCAATTTTTCAGATCTGCGCATACCACCTGCCAACAGACTGGAAAAACTATCGGGAAATCTGAAAGGTTTTCATAGTATAAGAATCAATGATCAATGGCGTGTCATCTTCCGATGGTTACAAAATAATGCGCACGAGGTCGAAATTCCGGACTATCATTAAAACATTATTAAAGTGGCAAGGCTTAAAAACATACATCCCGGAGAAATTTTAATGGAAGAATTTCTCAAACCATTAAATATTACTGCATACAGGCTTTCAAAAGATATTGATATCCCACAAACAAGAGTATCGGCCATTCTAAAAGGGAAGAGGCGGATTACAGCAGATACCGCACTTCGCCTGAGTAAATATTTTGGTAATTCTGCTAAATTCTGGCTGGGGCTTCAGGTTGACTTCGACATTGAAGAGGGGCAAACTAAAAGCAAAAAAGATCTGGAAGCCATTTCTCAATTCAGAATGAAACTTGCCTGAGATCAATTGAGCCGCCTTACTACATTCATCGGATTTTACTCCATCAATACTGGCATCGCAGAGTTGATAAATGGGAAGATCAAAACTTTGCGCTTCTGTGAATTCAGACTTTTATCATCACCGAGCCTGCAGCCAGGTCATGAATCGCCCGACGTTCGCTATTGGAATGAATGGTGAGAAAGGAAATCCATCCCAGCAGGATTTTGAAGAAATACCTGATCAGCGATTGAATGAAATTGATTTTTTTCGAAGTATCATCAGCCTGCCTTACACGGATTTGTTTTATCTGATTTCCAAGCGTGCCACCAAGTGTGGTACAGAGTGGCTCATATATAAACCAGAGGGCTATAAATAGAATAATTCGAACATAATCCGGCACATATTCAAACCGGTCCAGAACCGAAGCCGCTACAAACATCATAAAAATTATAAACATTGAATCAATAAATGTTGATTGCACGCGGTCGCCTAACAATGGATATTTCGGTGTTATTACTGGTACGTTTCCCTGATTCATAAATTGTATATTTAAGTTTGCTGACATGAATCCTACGTTGAACGTTAAACGTTCCGATTCTGCTTTTTATCTGAGCATTTTGTTTATCGGATTAAAACAAAACTACCCTTATATTGAAATCCACTTTTTTCATTTTCGCCTTTGATGAGGTAGGTATAAACTCCCGCAGGAGCATGCTGCCCATTGATTTTGCCATCCCATCCTGAGAGAGGATTGGTCGTTTGAAAGATAAGCCGGCCCCAGCGATTATAGATAGAAAACTGCCGGATACCGGTCCTGCTCTGGCGGGGTATCCTGAAAATATCATTCAACCCATCTCCATTCGGTGTGAAAGCATTTGGCATATAAAAATTAAAGGCGATATTGACTACAGCAAAGGCCCTCGAACGGCATCCTGATGTGTTAAAAACAGTGAGCATAAACATCGCTTCATCATCCAGCGCAATCGTTCGTGGATTCAGATCATTTCCCGAAACAAGTAAGCGGGTTGGCGTCCATTCAAAAGATTGTACCTGCATTGATACCTGAGTGTTGAGTTGAAGAACTGTTTTAGGTGCAACAGTTGTGTCGGCAGGATTTATGCTGATAATCGCTGAATCTTTCACCAATAACTTCACAGAGTCAGAGCTGAGTTCTGCTGGCAGACAACTCTCAGGCGAAGGCCGCAAAATAAAATGTACCAGATCACCCTGTTTTGGATGGTTAAATATGAGTGTGCTGCTGTTCTGCGTCTGTAAATGATTATTCACATACCAGTTGATCTCCGGACTTGTACCGGCATTGACATGTACTGCAACCATCTCAATGGCTTCACCCTGGCAAACATTGTTTTTAATCTCATTGATAGAGATAGTGACCGGTAATTTTTTTCTGATGTACAGAATTTTTGGTGAAGATTCAACCGAATCTTTTACTGAGCAGATTTGTGATTTGTCAGGATAGATTCTGCAAATAACCTGGTCCAGATCATTTACTGTATTGAGTACAAGGGTTTGGCTGTTTGTACCGACAATATTTCCATTCAGGAACCATTTATATGCCGGCGTATTTCCAGCCTCCGATGGTAAAGCCTGGATGGTGACAGTACTGCCTTCGCAGAGGGTATCAGATGCGCTTTTTAACTGAACTGTTGGATGGTGACCTGCTGAGAAATTTATTTTTAATTCGTTTGAAGTTACCGTGTCAGCTTGGATACATGATGAACTGGCATCAGATTTTAATATACAAAGAATGATATCGGTTTCTTTCAGATCATTAAGAATAATGGTATCATTTGAGAAGCTGAGTAATTGATTATTTAATTTCCATTCGAATACCGGATTCATCCCGGCATTTGCAGTAGTTGCAATCAGGGTTACAGGCCCGCCGGTGCAGGGGTTTGCCGGGGAAGCTGCAATCCTGATAGAAGCTGGTTGCGCTGCGCCGTTATCTTTCATTATGATGGAATTCGAACTTACAAAAGCAGCTCCGCTGATGCAGGCTTCATCATCAGAATAATCACAGGTGATCACATCCCCATTTACCAGGTCTTTACTTGCAAATTCCGGAAGATTGTAACCAACAGGCTCCCCGTTTTTGCGCCACTGAAAAGAGGATTTGGAGCCTCCGTTAACCCGTGAAGCAGTGAATTTAATTTCTGCGCATCCGCAGATATATTCAGTATTCGCAGAAATGGTAACCACAGGTTGGATAGTACCGTTTTTAAAAGCGATGGTGACCTGATCGGTAATATCGAATGGAATTGTTTGACAATCATCACCTGAACTTATTGTACAACTGATAACTTCTCCGTTTTTGAAATCCGCAGCGGTTAATTCTGTTGAATATATACCTGAAACCTCCGTTCCGTTTCTTTTCCATCGATATCTCGGACGCGTGCCGGTATTAAAACTTTTAGTTTTGATGGTTGCTGCTTTCCCATCACAAATAACAGCAGAGCTCCTTTCGATTTCGAAAGTTGGTGGAAAGATCGGCATGGTAAGCAGTTCCGGTTGCAGTTTTATCGCCCACACATCGCCTACGGAACTGTTGGCGCCGCTTGTGTTTCCATAATAACCGGGAATATCCGTAGTGTTAGCAGTTGCCGCAATAATAATCGAATAATCCTGAGCTATACCGATGGAAGCAAAACCAGCATCGTACTTACTTGCAATTGTTTTTTCCCAAAATATATCTCCTTCGTCAGAAAGCCTGAAAATCCAGATTCCACCATGATAACCAAATGTACAGGGATCATTGGGAGATAAAGACCGGTAACCTGTTCCTGCAACAGATCCATCAGGAAACTTAACCAGCTCCTGAATATGGTCATCATATTCTTTTGCAAAAACTTTTTTCCAGTTGATGTTACCGGCCGCATTAACATTGACCAGCCAGGCATCAATTCCGTAAGGATGAGTGGGTAGACCGGAAAGATCACCGTCTTTGGAAACGGTCATGCCGCCAATTAAAATTGAATTATTTTTCAATTGAATCACAGTGCTGAACTGATCAAATTCACTTCCGCCATAGAGTTTGATCCATTCGATATTTCCGGAAGCAGCCGATAGTCTTGCAACAACTGCATCAGTTTTTCCTTTGCCGCCGGAGAAATCGCCTCTCACTAACTGCGTATAACCCACAACCATAACCGCACCATCATTGGTCACACAAATTCCATTTATCCCTTCATCACCAGACCCGCCAAAACTTTTTTGCCAGATTACATCACCTGTGGCTGAAACGTTTAACACCCAGCAATCACGTTCGCCTTTGTTCACAGTGAGGTCTCCATCAGCTGATTGGGAATTTCCAACCATATAAATATTTCCGTCCCCATCAACAGTCATAGCGTTTCCATATTCGTGGTTTCCACCACCGTATCGTTTTTCCCAAATGATATCTCCGGATTTTGTTAGTTTGGCAAGATAAAAATCAAGTCCGCGGATGGATGGGATCTGACAGTCAACTGATCCCGAGTGCCCGAAGATCAGGAAGCCATCAGCTGTTTCCGCGGCACTCATTCCGATATCAATGTTTTGACCTCCGAGGCATCGTTGCCATTGCAGCCCTCCATCTGCATCAAGTTTGATTACCAGGATATCACCGGCAAAGGTTGCTCCCAGATAACCCCGGATATCACGACCACCTGATTCAGTATAACCGACAATGAGTGAACCACCATCACTTGTAGCGATCACCTTTTCCGAATAGTCGCCTTCGTTGCCGCTGAATAGTTTTTGCCAGGCTACGCCCGGCGCCTGCGGGAACACCGGAATTGTGAAGTGTACAAGAATTATAAAGATGAGTAGCCTGAATATCATGAGTTGACGTTAAACGTCCAACGTTGAACGTTTAACGTTTGCCATTACAATTTAAAGAAGATCTTCTTCTTATACAGCCACCAGCATATTCCCCATTCGAGTGCAAATATCGCCAGCGAGCCCAATATGTTCTGTGCGTGATCACCAAACCCGACCGGACCCGTCAGGCCGTGAACGATCGCCTGAATATATCCGTTGAACCAGCGATGACCGACGATCTCAAAAAACAGGTAGATAAAAATCGAGTTCATACCGACGATTGTAAAAAACTTCAGGTACCGGCGATGATCTTTCACATCAATCCACCAGTAACAGATTGCCAGGCCCAGCAAACACCAGCCCAGAGAAGCCAGCACAAAACTGGAAGTGGAAATTCGTTTAATGATCGGCGTTATAGCTGTGGCGTCCAGCCCATAACCAATAACCAGGCAAATAAATCCCCAGCCCAACAAATATTTTAATGGCTTTGAATTAAACATCAACAATTTTCCTACCAGTGCGCCAGCAATAGTATGTACTGCCGTCGGTATACAATTGATGGCTACCCAGCCACCGCCGTTGATTTTATTCATCAGCAACAGGTCAACATAATTTCCAAAATTATGTTGATCAGTAAACGGCTGATCAAAACCCGGCACTTTGCTGTAACGGTAAAGCATCTCTGTCAGCAATAACAATCCGATACAGAAAATGATCTGGTAAGTTGCTTTCCACCTGAATATCAGAAAAGCCACCAATGTTGTAAAT
>JAATGW010000389.1 GCA_015654495.1 Chitinophagales bacterium | reverse complement strand
GGTGTACAACTGAGTCGCATACTCGAAAACGCGGGAATAATGCAGAGTGCCAGATTTGTGAATTTTCAATCTTTTGATGGCTGGCTTGATAGTATCGATATGCGGGATGCATTTCACCCGCAGACCCTGCTGGCTTATGGAATGAATGGCCGCGATTTACCTTTGCAACATGGGGCTCCGTTACGCCTTCGTGTTGAAAGACAAATTGGTTACAAGAGCATGAAATACCTGCAGAAGATTATTGTTTCTGACGAATACATCGATCCCGGAGATACAGGCTGGGCCTGGCATGTAGGGATTTGAACTCAGGTTATTTTCTCTTTCTTTTTTCTTCTGAAATAAACTCCCGCTATAACAAGCACAACAAAAGAACCGCCGGCAATCATTTTCCAATTGCTTTTCTTATTCAGGTGCACCGGTCCACGGTCGCCGATAAGAACCATACCTGCCCAGTACTGTGGTGCAAGCATCCGGCCATTTGTGTGTGCGAGATAGTACAATTTTGCCTGCTGTAATGCTTCATCTTTAGGACTTCCGTTTTCAAGCAGTTCATAAAATTTTTCCAGGATCATGGTGCTTGACTGTTCATCAATCTTCCATAAACTGGTAAGTATACTTTCACTGCCGGCAAAGTTGAAAGCATGCCCGAGTGAAATCATTCCCTCACCATCTTTAAATCCGGGTTTGCCGGTTTCGCAGGCGGTCAGCACGGTCAGGGCCGACCGAAGTGAGCAATTGTAAATATCAAAGAGGAAAAGGGAATTGGTGTCGAGCGGATGTTTTGTATCCTTGGCAAAGATCAGTCTTGAAAATTCAGGAAACTGGTTATTGGCTTCAGCATGTGTGCCGATATGAAGTATGCTTGCATTTCCTGTATATTGTTTAAATGCCGGGAGAGTGGATTGATTCATCAGGAAGGTGGTTCCACCCAAAAGATTGCTTGTTTTATTTACCAGACGCAAAGTGAATGGTAACGGAAGCAATGACAGGTAGCCATTGTCGATATACATGGTATCGATATGCTGGCCAAGATATTCTTTTTTGATCTCGTCGGTGAATACCGGCGCGAAAGCTATATAGTTATTTTTAAAAGAAATATCTGCAGAAGGCGATTGCAAAAGAAAGAGGCTGTAATGATAAGCAAGGGTATATTTCGAAAGCAGGGAATTGGATGCAAACCCGGTAAAGCTGGTAGTGGGAACAGCGAGAAGGGATTCAAAGCTCAGGTTGAAAAGAATACGGTCAGGGATGATTATAATTTTCTTTTGGGTAAGTTTTTTTTCAAGAGGTTTCCAGAGTATCGTGTAAAGCTTATGCAGTGTTTGTAACAGTTCTGACTGCGGAATTCCAGGCTCGTTAACATTTTCAATGGCAGTTTCAATTTCTCTGGAATCAAGTGGAATAAGCGAACTTCCATGTTGATCAATTACTAAAGCATACAGTTTAGTTCCGGCAAAAACATAGCGGACCACCTGAGTATTAGCAGGTAGTTTATGCATGAGTTCAGTTACCGGTTTGAAAATGCTTCCAAACCGCATATTGTAATAGGCAGGATATAGCTGCCTTGTATCTTCGAGAAAAGAGTCCCATGTTTTTTGCCCTGCCAGGTAGGCTTCCACCTGATCATCTTTCACAGCATCAGCTATTTTTTTTCTAATAGACGCTTCGCGGGCATGTACAGTTTCGGGGATTCCGGCAAAGCGGACTGTCTCATTGTTGTTCAATCTGGACCGGATGCGATGATACATTCCTGATTCATGTACACTTAGTAACTCATCAATGTATTTCTGATTTGCGGTAAGTTTAAATAATTCAATTTCGATTTCCTTAATGAAGTTCAGCAGCTCTTCATGATCGGCCATCATCAGTCCGCTGTTTTCGGGATCGTTCAGGAAAGCATTTCTTCTTTCGAGAATCTGTGCTGCCTGGTTTAAAGAAAGCAATACCGATTTGAGAAAGATACTATCGCGGTTTTGCTGCAGCATATAATCAGCCTTCGCGCGCATTAGAATTGCCTTTGGTTTTTTTATTTCGATCCTCACGGAGTCGGCCAGATTGGTGCCTGAGTGCATAACCGTATTTACTTCATTCAACGCTTCATCACTTCTGTTCTTCGCTTCTGCGTACATACCGGATCTGTAGTACACTTCAGAAAGATTCAGGGCTTCATAAAACGGAAGCAGGGTCCTCGAGGGCTCCTTCTTTTTTACATAATTATAATTGCGGAAAGCCAGCACCAAAGCTTCCTTTCTGCGCTGGTTGGAAGCATAGAAAAGAGATGCATTCCTGATAAATTCGAGATAAATATTATCATACTCACCCTGGTATGCTGATGAATAAAGAGAATCGGTCTTTGCATAGTAAAAAGCTGCCTCATCCTTTTTGCCTGTCTTTTCAAATAACAAAGCAAGTCCATAGGCAGCGTCTCCGGCCATAAACGCATCACCATTTTCTTTGGTAGCTTTCGCAAGTCCTTCTTTCAGCAATGGCTCTGCACGCGCATAGTCGTTCATGTCATTGTATATTTCGCCAAGAAAAATTTCCGACTTGAAAATTTCCGGGCTCGCAGCGTCAAAATGAATTTTTTTCTGGCGGAATGAATATTGCCGGAGTTCCTTTGCCTGGGTATAGTTCCCCATCTCCTTATATATACCACCGAGGTTATCGATAGCCGGGTATAAAAAGGTTCTTGCAGTTTTTTTCTTTGGATGCGGCTCTGCTGAATTTAAAAATGCTTCAATATTGGAAATACAGGTTCGCATAG
>JAATGW010000795.1 GCA_015654495.1 Chitinophagales bacterium | reverse complement strand
ATCATTTCTCTCCAACCTTAACAATAATTCTGAATTGATTTTCACGAAGAAATAGATGAAAAATTAAAATAGAAATATTCAACTATTTCTGATCTTTAAATCTATGACATTACATCACCATGACCAGGTGCGGCAACCGGCATTCAGACATATGCTTTTAATTCTTGGGCTTGTTATTCTTGTTTTCAATCTCTTTAACCGAACGGCTAAATTTTATCTTGGTGAAAAACTGACTGAAAAGCAGATTACAATCAAGGAGTCGCCCCGGCTTATTGAAAAGGAAAAAGAAAATGATGACAGATTTACATTCAGCACAGAAGAATACAAATGCAGGTTCTGGATTTTGGAAAGCGCACTTATTATCGTCCGCGATCAGCCGGAAATAGTTCAGGCGATCAGCGCACTAAAAAAAGGAGATATAGCACGCATTAAATTCAGGGAAACAGCGGAATCATCTTTGCAGAATTCATCCGGTCGTATAAGGATACTCGAATTGTCTCACAATGAAAAATTACTGTTGAAAGCTGCTGATGTTGAAGCCCGTGATAAAAGATGGTATTATGGGCAATGGATTGCCGGCATCCTGCTCATCCTTATCTGGCTTGTATTGCAGTTGAAATCGGTTTTTTCAGAAAAGAAAACCCGCAGTAACTGAGCCTGAAAATCCTGCAAATTATTTACTCTTTTCCGGTCAATATTTGTTTGCAGCTGAAATTTATCAATAGGTCTTTGAAGGACGGAGGTTTCTTCGCCTTTCTAATGTTTATATTTGTTAAGGGCCTGTTTGTTCATAAGCAAAAAAATGCCGCAATGGATTACCTGCAAAAGTTTGTCGGATATATTGAAACGCATGATGTGGAAGGCATAAAAGAATGCTTTGAAAACGGAATCAGTCCAAATGATCTGTTCCGGGGTGATCCGCTGATCCATGAGCTAACAAGCGAGTATACACGAACTCCTCGTTTCAAGGACTGCGTAAAGGCATTTATTGATTATGGTTTGAAATACGACGATCCGGCCTTTATGGCTGTATTGCTTGATGATGCTATATCACTGGATACCCAGATTCATGCCAATCCCGGGATTCTCACACATACCGATACTATCCGTTGCGCATATACGCCTCTGTATAAAGCAAGTCTTTTACATATCTGCGCAGAATATAACCTTATTGCCTGTGCTGAGGTTCTGATTTATTATGGAGCAGATATCGAAGCAAAAGCCGGTATTGATGAATTTGGTTTTGGCGATCAGACGCCCTTGTTTCATACGGTTAATCAGAACAGCGATAATTCAAAAGAAGTGCTGGATCTTCTGATCGCAAAGGGTGCCGATCTCAAACACACCGTGTCTGGATTAATATGGGGCGGTGGCTATCCCTGGGAAACCCTGATACCTGCGGTGAATCCGATCAGTTATGCCATGATGGGCCTGCTTCCCCAGATGCAACGAAATCCCCAAACCATTTCGCGAACGGTTTCTCAACTACTTAAAGTGGCATATGGAATAGACTATTTTGAAAAAAACCTTCCGAACAAGTATCTGAACGGTTAGACAGGGCCTGAGAGACAGAAGCAGTAACAGTAACAGTAACAGAAAGGGTTGTCAGGTTATTAAGTTGTAAGTTTTAGGTTATACGTTCTACGTTATACGTTACGTTTCCCGACTCCCGATCACTACCAATTGCTGTTGGCAACTAAGAACTAGGAACTAAGAACTAAGAACTATGAACTCCAAACGCGGGTGCTGCCTGCTGTTAGTCACGGTGATCGACCTACCTTTTGCCTGAAGAGCAAGAGCAAGAGAAAGAAAAACCAAAAGGCTTCAATTTGAACTCTGTGTGGTTCAGAAAAAACTGCGGGAAACTGAACATTAAACCTGATCACCGTTTAGTATTCTTTTGCCGGTTGAATATTCAGCGGCTATCTTTGACGACAATTTTTTTGAGTTGAAACGAAGAATACATCGTACCTACAGGGTAGCCAAATATGTGATTTACCGGCAAACGATTCTCGAACCGGTTGATCATCTCTGGACTTTTATCGGAGCGTTTTTGGGTATTGCAATAATAGGACTGATTCATCAAAGCAGTTTTACAGCAGCAGATAATGTTTTTCTGATTGGCTCCTTCGGAGCCAGCGCTGTACTCGTTTTCGGGAGTACCAATAGCCCTCTCGCACAACCGCGGAATCTGATAGGCGGGCATCTTATTTCTGCCCTTATCGGTGTCACTATTCATCTGGTGATTCCTGAACAGTTATGGTTATCATCGGCACTGTCCGTTTCCTTATCAATTGTAGCGATGCAGATCACAAAAACAATGCATCCTCCCGGAGGAGCAACTGCACTGATTGCAAATATCGGATCGGAAAAGATCAGGTCGATGGGTTATTACTATGTTTTATCGCCGGTAATGAGTGGCGTATTTATTTTATTAATCATCGCTCTCATTGTAAATAATATTCCGCGCGACCGTAACT
>JAATGW010000650.1 GCA_015654495.1 Chitinophagales bacterium | reverse complement strand
CATCATTAAGTTTATCTCCGTCCACATCCATCACCTGCATATGCGAACAATCCTCACCAAGATTTGCTTTATGAAAAATCCATAAGGGTTGTTTAGGATTCTTCGGACCTTCCCACCACCCTTCTTTGACCACCACATCTTTTCTGCCATCCATATTAATATCTCCATAACCAATTCCGTGGGAGAACCTGTTGGTTGCCGGCGCGGCGGTATCGCTGATGGGGTAGCGTGTCCAGTTCGTTTGTCCTTTATCGGGAGCACGTAACCATACAACCTGTTTTTTTGCAGGATCACCACAGAGGATGTCCATGCGGCCATCCCCATCAATATCAACAAATCCGGGCGACTCATTCGCGATACCCATGGAATCAGCTATCACATGCCGCTGCCATTGCATGGATTGATTTTTCGGATTCTCCAGCCAGTATGCTTTCAACCCGGGAAAGTCAATCAATACAAGATCTAACCATCCGTCATTATTCACATCCATACCGAGATTCAGAAAAGAATTGCTGTATTCCTTTCTTGGATTAAAAACCCGGGAAGGATAAATTTCATGGCGTTTCCAGTCAGGTGCTTCAAACCAATAGTAGCCGGCAAAGATATCCGTCTTACCGTCTTTGTTCACGTCACCTGTTGCAACGCCTTCAGAAAGAAAATCACTTGTAAGCGTTATTTTTTCAAAAGGCAATTTATCGCCTTTCGGAACCTGGGCATTAATAAATAGGGCAAAACAAAGCGTCATTAAAAGCATGCAGTATTTTAATTTCATATAGCCGGTTTAATTTTTAATCGTGAGCAGGTAGGCAAGCAGGTTATTGAAATCTGATTGCGGAATAGCATTTTCAAACTGATCAGGCATCAGCGTAAGTGCAGATGCTTTTCTTTGCTTTATATCTTTTTTATTTACAGAAAATTCTTTGCCAGATGCATCGGCAAAAACCAGATTAGTACCTTCTTCTCTCCTGAATAATCCTGACATCAGTTTCCCATCTTTCAGCGTGATGGAATAGGTACGGAAAGATTCAGAGATATTCCGGTTCGGATCCAGAATTTTTTCTGCTAATGATTGCGCCCCCCATTTGCCAACGCCATTTAGTTGCGGACCGATCATTCCGCCTTCATTATTGATACTATGACAAAGCGCACAGTTTTTGGCAAATATGATCTTACCTGCTTCCGGAGAGGCGGTCGCTTTTGCAGCATTAAAATCCGAAACACGCCCTGTGATCATACTTTGCTTTTCCTTATTGACATCGGCAAGATTGGATACAAGTTCATTGTATAACTCCTTCTCCTTAGCTGTGGCATTCAGAAGCATTCTTTCTTTTACCTGTGGCTGAACAAGAAACCGGGTATAGATTTCACCTTTCCGCACTTTGTCAAAAACGACAGCTTTGCCGCCTTCATTAACTGACAGCGACATAATAAGCGGCTGCTGCAAATCAGGAGCGGGCGAAGAAATCCCGGAAAGTACTGTCAATGTTGGCTGACCGGGAAACTCTGCGAGCAATGTAACAAGTCGTCTGCGAAAATCCGGTTTTGATTCCGGATCTTTCAAAGCATCCTGCACCAGATTTGTATTGTTCCGGTAATCCATTTTCAAGAGCGACCGGAATGCAGAAATCCTGACACCCTGCTCCTGAACAGTATCTTTCGCAACTGCAAGCACTGCTGATTTTAGTTCAGCTATATTATATTTTCCGGCCAGATCAATCGCGAATTGCCGCAGGTCTTCATATTGTTCTCTTTTTGCAGTACCCGCAGAATCCGGATTTTTGTCGGTCATGATTTTTAATGCGACCTGTCTGCCCCAGTCATCCATATTGGCCGGCTCCTTTCCACCTCTTTGCGAAATCCCTTTCTGAACTGCGTTATATACGGACCATTCCGTGTTGATAATATTCCCGCTCCGGCTTTTCGCAAGTTCAACAACATTATTGATCTCATTCGGCAGGGTAAACCGGGCAATATGTGCAACAACTTTTGGAAGTTCGGACCCGCCTATCGGCTGCTTTTTAAGATAACTGTACATCAATTCACCCGACTCATTGGTAGGGACACCTACCAGTACAGTCGACAAAACTGTTGCCTGTTCCGGGGTCCAGTTTTTCCGTGCAACATCGCGCATCAATTCCGGATGACGAAGCATATTGCGCAGACTCAGCCGGATTGAATAAATCATATGATTGTCAGCTTCGGGTACGGTTTCACGAAAGCCAATCAGTTTTTCAACCGATACCATATCGGGAAACTGCTGAAGAATTTCTGTTGCTACCCGCCGCACGTGCGGATCATCATCTGCGAGCGAAGTAAATGCAAGATCACGCCATTCAGTTGCCGTATCTTTTCGTTCAGCAATTATGCGTAAGGTATGTGTACGTATTATGGGATCAGGATCAGCAGCGAATTTTCTGATTAATTCAGCATCGATAGCATCGATCCGCTGAAGAACCCACAATGCCAATACTTTTTCACGCGAAGTTGCATCCGCACTATTCAGCTTTTGATGTAGCCCTTCTACAGCAGGCTTTCCAATCCGGTCTGCCAGTTGATCGGCGGCCCTCATTCTTACACCGATATTTTCTGCATTTAAAGCATTGATTAATTCCGGCTCCGTTGCAGTTGCCAGGTTTTGTACCGGATTTGTTTTGCCCTTATAGGTTATCCGCCAGATACGTCCGCGGATCTTATCACGTTTGGGATGATCAAGCGGAACTTCATAATGACCGATAATGCTGTTATAAAAATCTGCGATATACAAAGCACCATCAGGACCAAGTTTAATATCAACAGGTCTGAACCAGGGATCAGCGCTCAGTACAAAATTTTCTTCTTTCTTTCCTATTGGGCTGCTTCCATTAAACGAAAAAGAATTTCTGTACACCCGGCAGGATACTGCATCACCTATGTAAAAATTGCTCTGGTAGTTGGAAGGAAACAAATTATCACCATAGTATGCGATGCCGCAAAGCGCAGTTGCTTCATCTTCCATAGGTTTCATGTCCGGAGCAAAACCCATATCCTCTTCCTTGCCCCATTGATAGTAATCTCCGCCTTTGATTAACTGGTAAAGGGGTGATGTATGGCAGTCTGTTGAGTACAAATAACCCCGTTCATCCCAGGCAAGACCAAAAGGATTGATGCGGCCATAGGTCATATGTTCGGCATGTTTTCCATCAGGGCTATAGCGAAAAGTGTTACCCGAAATCATGCGGATGGAATCACCGTCAGATCCCGCAACAGTTGAGCGGTTTGTATATCCATGGCATGCATGTACCCAGCCGTCGTAGCCGCGGATAAAATTATTTACCATCCCGTGCGTGTCACGGTGTTGAAATGGTCCGAGAATCTTTTTCTGGTGATCGGCTTTATCATCTCCATCACTGTCTTCATAAAAACTCAGGTTGGGAATACTGAACGCAAATGCTCCGTCTTTGTATGGCAGAATTCCGATCGGGATATTCAAAGTATCTGAGAAAACAGAGAACTTATCTGCTTTGCCGTCGTGGTTGGTATCTTCCAGGATGGTGATGCGATCCCGGCCATTTCCCGGCGTTGCGGGAAAAGGATACTCATAGGATTGTGTCACCCACAAACGACCTCTTTCATCAAAACTTATATTGATGGGTTTTCCGATGTCAGGTTCAGAAGCATACAGGCTGATTTCAAAACCTTCCGGCAGTTTAAATCCCAATCGCTCTTCTTCAGGCGTTCGCGCAGATGTTGATCGGATATGATCATTGAATTTCGGTCCTGAATAGATCGTGTCGTCGTTTGTTTTAGCAATTG
>JAATGW010000547.1 GCA_015654495.1 Chitinophagales bacterium | reverse complement strand
TTTCAGTCTTGATCGCCGTCAGGTATTTAATTTCATTTGCTTTTGCCATGATAATTAAGCCTCCACTGCTTTATCGATTGCTGTTTTTACGCCACTTCTCTTTCTGGCATTATACTCGACGGCGTATTTATCGAGTTTGATAACCATGTGACGTAGTACCTGTTCGTCACGCAGGAGCTGAATTTTCAGCTTTTCGTTAATGTCGGATGGCGCTAAATACTCCAGCACCCAGTAGATTCCCGTAGTCTTCTTCTGGATGGGATAGGCCAGTGATTTTAACCCCCAGGGATTCTCATGTACAACTTCACCGGTATTAGCCCGAATGAAATCAACATATTTTTTCTGAGCCGCTTTATAATCCTCTTCGCTCAGAACAGGGGTAAAAATCACCATCATTTCGTAATTCTGCATTTTCCCTGAATTTGGTGATTTAATAAATGGGCTGCAAAGCTAGTGTTTTCAGGGCAATTCCTCAAAAGAGAAAACACTTTATTTACTGCGGGATGCTGTTTTACGTTTAACGTTGAACGTTCAACGTTAAACGTTGCGTTGACATCCTGTCAGATTCACAGCTAGTGGCACTTATTTTGACCCTCTGGAAATCCATCTCTAATACAGCTATACTATGCAAAAAGGACAGATAAGAGTTCAGACTGAGAATATTTTTCCGATAATTAAGAAATTTCTTTACAGCGATCACGATATTTTCCTCCGGGAATTGATTGCGAATGCCACCGATGCAACAAAAAAGCTAAAAACGCTGGCCTCTTCAGGTGAAGCCAAAGGCGAGTTAGGCGAACTGAGGATTGATATTGTTTTGGATGAACAGGCAAAAACCCTCACGGTTTCAGATCGGGGTATAGGGATGACCGCTGAAGAAGTGGATAAATATATAAATCAGGTAGCTTTTTCAAGTGCGGAAGAATTCCTGGAAAAATATAAAGGTCAGCAGGAAGCCAATATAATCGGGCATTTTGGCCTTGGTTTTTACAGCGCCTTCATGGTTAGTGAACAGGTGGAAATTTTTACAAAGTCCTATAAAGAAGGGGCAAAAGCTGTACGCTGGGAATGTGATGGCAGCCCGGAATATTCGCTGGAAGACACAGAAAAGGAAGACCGGGGTACAAGCATCGTCCTTCATATCAATAACGAAAGCGAGGAATTTTTACAGGCAGACCGGATCTCCGGCATTCTCGAAAAATTCTGTCGTTTCCTTCCCATTCCGATATTTTTCCAGGACAAACAGATCAATAATACCAATCCTGCATGGATCAGGAAGCCTTCGGAACTAACCAAAGAAGATTACGAGAATTTTTATAAAGAGCTTTATCCTTACAATGAATTGCCTTTATTCTGGATTCATCTGAACGTGGATTATCCGTTCAGTTTAACAGGTATTCTCTACTTCCCGAAAATCAAACAGAGCTACGAAATTCAGAAGGATAAGATTCAGCTTTATTCTAACCAGGTTTTTGTTACTGATGAGGTGAAGGAGATTGTACCTGAGTTTCTGATGCTGCTGCAGGGTGTTATCGACTCCCCGGATATCCCTCTGAATGTGAGCCGGAGTTATCTGCAGGGAGATCCTAATGTGAAGAAGATCAATAATCACATTACCAAAAAAGTTGCCGACAAGCTGGATGAAATTTTCAGGAACGACAGAAAAGGCTTTGAAGAAAAATGGGAAAGTCTTGGATTATTTGTGAAGTATGGAATGATGACAGACGATAAGTTCCGCGACAAAGCGGATCATTTTCACATCATGCAGGACGTAGGCAGCAATCAGTTCCATACGCTGGAAGAATACCGCCTGGCAACTGAAACCCTGCAGAAAAATAAAGATGGCAAACTTGTTATCCTCTACAGTACTGATAAAGTGCAGCAGGATCTATATATAAAAGCTGCTGAAGCCCGGGGCTATAAAATTGTAAGGTTGGATACAATCGTTGATGCGTCTTTTTTCAATCAGATGGAGATGAAATGGGAGAACGTCCATTTCGCACGCGTGGATGCCGATATTACAGATAACCTGATCGACAAACAGGAAAACAACGAATGCGTATTGTCAGAAACAGAAAAAGCCACACTGAAGGAATTGTTCGGCAAACAGATTCCCGAATTGCATGTAACTGTCGATATCAAAGGATTGAGCCCTGAAACAGCACCTGTTGTGGCAACAAGACCTGAATTTATGCGCAGGATGAAAGATATGGCTGCATTAAGCGGATCAATGGGCGGGTTTTATGCCAATATGCCTGACGAAGTAACCCTTACGGTCAATGGAAATCATAAAGTTTACAATTCCATCCTTCAGAATGAAGATAAGGCTCAGCAGGAAAAGCTGGTTCACAACCTTGCCGATCTCGCACTGCTTTCTCAGGGTTTGCTGAAAGGTAACGGACTAACGGAGTTCATCAACCGAAGTGTTGAGCTGATGAGTTCCGAACCTTTAAACGTTGAACGTTAAACGTTAAACGTAGAACGTCGAAAGTCAGCCACTTTAAGCTGCAAGGTTTTTGTATCCCTGAAGTCATTTTCTTCAAGACAAAAAACAATATCAATCGGGCTTCCGGATTCCAGCAAGTGGAATTTGGAAGCCATATTAAAACCAATTCCATTAAAGCGGAAATTATCCTGCTTTAATTCGAAACGGATATGTTTTTCCTTCAATACTCTTGATCCGGCGTTGGTTATATTACATGCAATGAAAACGGGATTAAGGTTTTCAGGCCCGAAGGGTTCCATCTGGTGGAGAATGCGAAAGAACCCGGGTGTGAGTTTTCTGAATTCAACTTCTGCGTCAACGTTTATTTCTGGTGTGAAACGATCTTCAGGAACAGATCTTTTCACGAACTCTTCAAAACGATCACTGAATAACTGCAGCTGATCCTGCCGGAGTGTCAATCCGGCGGCAAAATAATGTCCTCCAAAACCCAGTAACAGATCCCTGCAATAATCCAGGCCTTCATGAATATTGAATCCCGGAATGCTACGGGCACTTCCCGAAATGTATTCACCGCTTTGTGTCAATACAATAGTAGGTCTGAAGTAATGTTCAATTAACCTGCTGGCAACTATTCCGACCACGCCTTTATGCCAATGAGGTTTGAATAGTACAGTTGAACGTCGGTTCTTCAATTCAATATCACTTTCGATTATACTTAAAGCTTCGTCGGTAATGTTGGAATCTGCTTCTTTTCTGTCGGAGTTATCTACATGAAGTTGCCCCGCAAAATTTTCCGCTATTGCCTGGTCGGTTTCAATAAATAATTGAACTGCTTTACGTGCATCGTCCATCCTGCCTGCAGCATTTACTCTTGGAGCGATAATAAATACGACGTTGCTGATCGTCAGCTTTGTTTTGAGACCACTGAGCACGAGCAGTGCCCGGATTCCTGCGCAGGGATCTTCATTGATTTTTTTTAGTCCGAAAAAAGTCAGTACCCTGTTTTCACCTGTAATCGGCACTATATCGGCAGCGATAGCGGTAGCTACCAGATCGAGATACTGGAAGACCTGATTTTCAGGAAACCCGAGATGTTTTGCAATTGCCGAAATAAGTTTGAAGCCGACGCCGCAGCCGCATAGATCTTTATATGGGTACGGGCAATCAGCCTGTTTTGGGTTTAGAATTGCTGTTGCCGGTGGAATCTCAGCGCCGGGAAGGTGATGATCACAAATAATAAAATCTATTCCGATACTGTTTCCATACCGGATAAGCTCAACCGATTTGATACCACAATCAAGTGTGATCACAAGTGAAAACCCACCTTCCTTTGCAAAACGGATTCCCGATTCGGAAAGTCCGTACCCTTCCCTGTAACGGTGAGGAATATAAAATTCCAGAAATGCAGGATCATAAACAGAACACAGAAACCTGTACATACAGGCCACTGCAGTGGTACCGTCCACATCATAGTCACCGAATACAAGAATTTTTTCTTTATTGATGATCGCTTTTACAATCCGGTCGACAGCAGAGAACATATCCTTCATCAAAAAAGGATCATGAAGATCGGTCAGGGCAGGCCTGAAGAAAGATTTTGCATGGTCATAATCTGAAATTCCGCGGCTCACAAGCAAACTGCAGATTGTCTCGTCTACCTGTAATGATTCCCTGAGACTGCTGATCATAGCGGGATCAGGTCTTTTTAATTTCCACCTCTTTTCCATTACGTCACTCACTTTTTTCTATCGGTCGTATATCTGACCAGTTGTTCCAAAGTTGTCCGTTCACTACCGGCATTGAATTCATTCAGGATATCCAGGGCTTTGTCACGGTACATAAACATCTTTTCTTCTGCATACCGGATTCCTCCGGCATCTGTAACAGCATCGATTATATAGTTAACCTTTGCGCGGATCCGGTTTTGGTTTTTTATAATGTAAATTAACTCCCTTTTGAGCCTGGGATCGGCATTTTCGAGGGTGTATATTAACGGTAAAGTCAGTTTTTTTTCTTTTATGTCATTTCCGGTTGGTTTACCGATTTCCGCATTTCCATAATCGAAAAGGTCATCTTTAATTTGAAAAGCGATGCCCACCCATTCCCCAAACTGACGCATTTTTTCCGCAATCTGAAGATCATGACTGGAAGAATATGCACCAGCAGAACAAGCCCTGGCTAATAATGAAGCAGTTTTATTCCGGATAATATCAAAATATACTTCTTCAGAAATATTTAAATTCCTGGACTTCTCTAGCTGCAACAATTCGCCTTCACTCATTTGTTTTACTGCCTGAGAAAGAATTTGCAGAATCGTAAATTCATTATGATCCAGCGAAAGAAGCAGACCTTTTGCAAATAAATAGTCGCCGACTAAAACAGAAATTTTTGCTTTCCATAATGCATACACTGAAAAGAAACCCCGTCTTTCCATGGATTCGTCAACCACATCATCGTGTACAAGTGAGGCTGTATGCAGTATTTCGACGAGACTGGCGGCACGGTACGTACTTTCGTTAACCGTTCCCGTTAGTTTGGCACTCAGCAGCACAAACATGGGTCGGAGCTGCTTCCCTTTTGTTTTCACCACATATTTCATGATTCGGTCGAGCAGTGGCACATTGCTTTTTACAGAATCTTTGAAAACGGATTCAAACACCTTTAATTCGTCGGCTATAATGTCAGCAGAAAAACTCATGAATGGGGTGCGAACATAAGAATAAATCAGGGCATGTTTTCGTTTATACGTGCATTTGGTATAAAAAATGCTATAATTTCAAAGGGCAAATACTTTTGAAAAATATTTGTCATATGCCCCTGGTTTAATACTTTTGCCCCGTGCACTGGGCATTTATTCTGCTTATCTGACCATAAAATAAATAAATTCTAATCAATTCTAACATTATGTCTAGCAAAAAGTACACACTTCTTTTGGGTTTGGTGGCCCTGGTGTTTTCCACTGTGTCTGCTCAGGTTACCCCTACCGGTGGGTACGACTGGAGAGACTCTTCGCTGATAACACCTTCGAGATTACCTCAGCACAATGAGTTCATGAATAACCAATACTACTATCCGGCCAAACCCCGTAACCAATGGGAAGTGGGAGTTAAAGTGGGCAATTTTTTTATCGCCGGTGATGTACCTTCTCTTTTCCCGAATATTGGTTTCGGAGCGCATGTTAGAAAATCTTTCGGTTATTTATTTTCACTCAGATTAGAATATATGTTTGGCATCGGCAGGGGTTTACATTACCAGCCGGCTAGCAACTATAAAAAGAATCCGGCCTGGGAAGGTAATGGCACCCCTGCAACTGCTTATCATGGAGATGCTGTCAACTCAACTGGTATTAAATTCCCGGCAAACAAGAAGATCTACTATAATTACAAATCAAAAGTGCAGGATCTGGGATTACAGGGAATTTTTTCTCTGAATAACATCAGGTTCCATAAAGCACAGACAAGTGTACAATTCTATGTTCTGGCTGGTGCAGGCCTTACCTGGTATGATACCAAAATAAACGCCCTGGATGGTAATGGTGCTGCTTATACTTTCCCTGCACTCTCTGACGATTATAAAGAAAAAAGGGATACACGCAAAGCTCTTAAGGATCTGATGGATGATAGCTACGAAACAGATGCTGAAAATTACGGCAACACGAGAGCAAAACTCTTCGGCAATACTGTAAAAGCATCCGGTACCGTTGGTGTTGGTGTCGCTTT
>JAATGW010000329.1 GCA_015654495.1 Chitinophagales bacterium | reverse complement strand
GAGCGTCTTGTGCAGGTCATTTTTTCCGGATTAAAATATAGTGACTCACAATTTTTACCCTTGTGCACCCGTGAAAATGGTGAACAAATTTCATTTTACAGGACGCTCCTGAGCGATCAATGCGTTTGTCTGAAAAATCGACTGTCTACAAACAGGAGGCTCCTATGGAGCCGCGGACCAGGCTGGCTGAACCTTTTATCAAAAATCCTTGTATGTCATTTCTTAAAAATATAAACAGCAGGCCCTATGTTAACTATGATCCTAACGGATCTCAATACTGTACATAGTTAATGGGTTGTAAACAAAGCTGCCTGAAAACCCAGGCAGCTTTATTTTTTTTATTGTTTTATCAGTTTGAGAATTTTGATTCTGTCATTTTGTTTAACCTGAATCATATAGACACCTGGATGATAATTATTACCTATCTGTATAATACCATCCCCCGAAACAGATTTCTCTATTTTTTCAATCTGCATGCCCATAGAATTAAACACACTAATGACTACAGGATCCTTTGAAGCGCCACTTAGTTTCAGGTTAAAATGCCCTGATGAAGGATTTGGTGCACCTGCAACATTCCATAAGGCTTTTGTACCGGCAGGATCGTGTTGCAGATTTCGCTGATCCGCAGGAGAAGTAAAAGGTGTAACTCTATTAGCCGCTGCTGTACCTAATGGAATAGTAATTATCTCTATCCCGGAAAGCTTTGGATTTTCAATACCTGCAATAAAATTGATATTTAATATACCATCGCCTACAGTGACGGTCCTCTCTTCAAATATGGCTTTGTCTGCACCTCCGGCAACTTGAAAAACATCATATCCGGAAATAGCTGATTGCCCATTTTCAATATCAACGGAGAATTGTCGTTCCCCGGTACTATTAAAAAAGATCTCTGCAAAATGAAGTCTCAGGAAATACTGACCGTTTGGTACCGGTATCGCATAGCTGAAATTGCCGAATCTTTCCGATTGGTATAGCTGATCATTGGTGGTTCCGTCTATCTCCGTTGCAACACTGTATTCTGATCCGCCTGTGAAGTACTGATCAGCAAGCCATGAGATCCCTGCATTCGTAAAGGCAGGACCGCCTGAATTGATACGGAACAATGGTATGCCGGCAGCCGGCGCAGGCTTCACGGTCACAGTTACAATATCAGCAGTACTATTTGTATTCAGGTTATCGGTAACGATGAGGCGGAACGTATAGACCCCTTCAATAAGGCCACTGATTGTTGGTGCTGCAACTGTCTTGCTGCTGAAAGTTACAATATTGGGCGTCGTTCTTGTCTGCTGCCAGGTATAGCTTTTTATCGAACCGTCATCCTTGCCTGATCCGTTCAGCTTAACGCTACTATCCGGAAGTGTGATTACCTTGTCGGCACCTGCATTGGCCACCGGTCGCGGATTGTTTACCACGGTCACGGTTACCTGATCTGCCAGGCTGGAAATTTTGCTGGCATCTGTAACAACCAGACTGAAAGTATATTTCCCTTCAACAAGGCCGCTCACAGTTGTTATGGCAGTAGTAGTGCTGCTGAAAGTGGCCACTCCCGGTGTGTTGCCCACTTGCGTCCAGGCATAGCCCTTTATAGATTCTTTAATGTCTTTGCCGGAACCCAAAAGCCTGACACTGCTTGCAGGTAATGCTATTACAATATCATTTCCTGCATTAGCTACGGGTGGCGGATTAGTCAGCACGGTAACGGTTACCTGGTCTCCAATACTTTTTACATTCAGATTATCTGTTACGATCAGACTGAAAGTATATGTCCCTGCAATCAGGCCGCTTACAGTCGGTGTACGAACGGTCTTATTGCTGAATGTTGCCAGGGTAGGTGATGTTCCCACCTGCATCCAGGCATAGGCCTTTATCGAACCATTATCGGTACCTGAGCCTGTAAGTCTGATGCTGCTTACCGGCAGGGTAATCTCAATATCCGGACCTGCATTCGCAACCGGTCGTGGGTTTATAGCCGACTGGTTACTTGCTCCAGGCGTGAGTTGTGCCAGTTGTTTGATTGTAGCTCCACCATCGGGAACCCGGCCTTCTGATGTATCCGTTGCTTGTTCTCCGAAAGTTATCCCATCAATGAGAGTAATTACGCCACCCTGGATCTGACTGATCCCGATCTGTTCTCCACCTGCGCTCAGTTTAATATTCACATGAAGAACCCCTTGTGCAGGCTGTTCATCAGCATACAATAATTTGAATCCGCCCGGAGGAATCATAGTCAGGTCAGGCCGGTCTGTAGGTATTTGCCATTTCGACGCATTTGCGAGATTATCGGTAATAAACAGGCCGCCAATATCAACTGCCTTAGTACTGGAATTGTAAATTTCAACCCAGTCTTCAAATTCACCTGATTCATCAGTATTGCCGGAACTGTTACTTGCAAGCCATTCATTTATGTATAATCCGCTGATAAGTGGAAGGGAATTAAACGCAGATGGCGTGGGTGATTTATATGTATTCAGGTTTACTGATCCATCCGGATTTCTTCCTAAAGAAGACTTTGCCGGCAGAACTGTATATGACAGCTGATCGATAAATGTCGGGGAAGCCGCATCATTATTTACAAGTCCTATTGAATCTCCGGAAGCATTCAGCGTGAATCCAAGATGCAATGGTCCCTGTGTAGTTTGATTATCTGCCCAGAGTATTATAAAGCCATTTGCCGGGATCGTAGTAAGAGCAGCGGCATTGGTAGGTAACTGATACTTCAGCGGATTCGTAATATCATTGGTTATAAAAAGTCCACCTACATTTACCGGATTTTGATTTTTGTTGTAAATCTCTATCCAGGCATCGTGTTCACCTGCGCCATCAGTAATTCCGGTTGTATTACCAATCACTACTTCGTTTATATAAATTCCACTGAGCTTGGGCAAAAGATTTGGCGATCCGGGTGTTGGAGTTGTAAATGATCTTACAGAATTTGAGCCATCGGGAAAAGAACCCATGGATACATCCGCAGCCTGCGCTCCGAATGTAAGCTGGTCAAGATAGGTGGCAACACCATCCACTACCATGGCAAGACCAATAGCTTCCCCACTTGCGCTTAATTTTACATTCACATGCAAGGGTCCTTCTGCAGGTTGATTGTCTGCCCATAATAGGATATGCCCATTTGGCGGAATCGTTGTTTTTAATGCATCCGTGGATGGAATCTGATAGAGCGTTGGATTAGATAGCAAGTCGGTAATATACATACCTGCAATATTTACTGGCTGGCTGCCCTTGTTATAAATCTCAATCCAGTCTTCATTCACACCACTCTCGTCTGTAATACCTGTGGAATTGCTGGCAAGGAATTCATTTATTTTTAATTGCGGATAAAAATAAACCCCCTCATGTAATGCTGACCAGTTCACACCATCAAAAATTCTTGCGCTTATATTCGTAAAATCACCT
>JAATGW010000058.1 GCA_015654495.1 Chitinophagales bacterium | reverse complement strand
GTAAAACGTATTACCTATAACTTAACAACCCGACAACCTAACAACCCCTATCGCCAAAAACACGTACAACCCTGCCTGGTTTTTTTATTATCTTACCTGCTAAATCGAATATCTGAATGAAATTTTTTCCTTTGGTCCTTTTGAGTTTTCTTTTTATCAATTCCTCCATTGCTCAAACGGAAACCATTTTTTATAATGCACGGATTTTTACTGCTGATCCCAATAAACCTTTTGCTGATGCGGTCGCAATAAAGGGGGAAGATATTGTTGCTGTTGGAAAACTGGAGCAGGTAAAAACAGCTGTGAGCGCCAAAGCCATATTAAAAGATATGAACGGAGCATTCCTGATGCCGGGGATGGTGGATGCGCATAGCCATGCAATAAGCGGCGGCAAGGTTTTACTGCGTGCAAATCTTTTTGAAGAAGAAAAATCGCCGGTAGCACTCCTGGAATTTATAAGAAAACATGTGAGGGAAAAAAAGGGATTTTCGGGAGATGTGCTGGCCGTATACGGAGTAAACATTTCAACCTGGACCGATATTCCTGCCCTGCAAAAAATTCTCAACACAAAGGAATTCTCCTCGCAATCAGTTTTTCTTCAGGGATCAGATTTTCATACTGCCTGGGCTAACCGAACAATGCTGAATCGGGCAGGAATAACCAAATCATATATTGAAAGCCTTGCTCCTTCATTTCAAAAATATTATGGTCTCGATAAGGAAGGTGAGCCAACCGGATTTGTCATCGACAGTGGCCTGAGCAAGCTCGAATCGGCAATTCCTTCTGATCCAAATGATGATCTGACGGGAGCCCTTGAAGCTGTTAAATATTGTAACAGTCTCGGTATAACTGCCTGGCTTGAGCCCTCCGCATCCAATGCGAATAATGCTGGTGATGGTGATCTTCCTGCATATCAGTTCCTGATCAATGAAAAGAAACTAACGGCACATGTTGCGGCGACGCTGGTTGCTGATCCTAACAAGGATGCACAGCCGCAGATCAGCCGGCTTAAATCCCTTCAGGCCAAATACAATAAAAGCAATGACCTGCATATCATTGGCTTTAAAATATTTGCAGATGGAGTATTGGAGTATCCCGCACAAACTGCAGCCATTTCAATACCCTATACCAATGGAAGCACCAATGGCAAATTGCTTTTTGATCCTGAACGTTTCAAAGACTTTATCACAATAACAGATAAACAGAACCTGCTTGTACATGTACATGCAATCGGCGACCTGGCTGTTACGGAAACCCTGAATGGTTTTGAAGCCATGCGTGCAGCAAATGGAAATTCAACAATACCACATTCAATTACACATTTACAATTAATCCTTGCTAAGGATATTCCAAGATTTCAGGCATTGAATATTCTGCCTGTGATGCAATTGGTCTGGGCTTTCGGGGATGTTACAACGGTGGATATTGTAAAACCTTATATCGATGCATCGCTGTACAAACGTCAGTATCCCGCGCGGTCTCTCCAGCGTGCAGGGGCTTTCGTAACCGGAGCCAGCGACTGGCCGGTGAGTACAGCAAATCCATTTATGGCAATGGCGCGGGCGGAAACCCGTGCGGGAAACCGTGGCGTGCTGGATAGTACAGAAAGAATGTCGAGAAATTCAATGCTCTACGCATATACCAGAAACGCGGCAACAGCAATTTTGATGGATCGCAGGATTGGTAGTATTGAAGCCGGAAAATCGGCTGACATAATTCTAGTTGACCGCGACCTTACAAAAGTGAGCGCAGCTGAACTGGAAAATGCAAAAGTACTCTGGACAATGTTCAGAGGAAAAATCGTGTATGCGGCAAAGACCCCGGCAAAAAAGACAAGTCGTTAAGACCCAAGTCTGTCGGTCATAAGCAGGAAGCCAACTTTCAGGAATCTGTTTATTATTGCGATGCGCCGGGCTTTACCGTTGATAATATAATTTTTCAGCCTGACATGTTTTAGGTTTTGTTAGCAGGCATTGATCGTTAGCTTCAGTTGCAATTTCCTGCTTATGTCATGGTCAGTTGTAATTTTGCTCTCCACAATGATTATTCTTCACCAGTCGGTGAGTGGTAATTGTGATGAGGAAAAAGAAAAGGTCAGGATTACCTACACAGGTAATATGGGTGTGGTAATTGAATCTGAAAGGTCAGCCGTATGGATTGATGGGCTACATAGATTTTATAAACCGGAATACCAGCAAACTCCTTTAGCTTTTAGTGATTCAGCAAAAAAAAAAGCAGGGCATTTCAAATCTTTAGAATGGTTATTGTTCTCGCATTATCACAGGGATCATTTTGATGCGGGTCTTACAAATGAGATTATTGCAACAGATCCCGGATTGAAGATTTCAGGTGCCGGACAAGTTACAGACTCATTATCGGGAACTAATTCCACAAATGCATGGAACAGGAATGGAAGGCTAACCGGTTTAGAGGACAGCGATCTGGGAATTGAAGCCTTTAATCTTCAGCATACATGGCCTGCAAGGCATTCAGCTGTACAGAACCTGATGTTCTCTGTAATAATCGACGGCTTGCGCATAACACATCTCGGAGATGCAGGAAATGAGGATATAGCTTATACACAATCTGCATTTAAAGATGCAGACATTCTCGTAATTCCCTACTGGATTCTTTTAAATGATAAAGGCCGCTCATTAATAAAAACCTCCAAAGCAAAAAAGATCATAGCTACCCATATTGAACCAGATTCAAAACCGGATATAGCTTTGCGAAATAGCGATCTTCAGCAGGTGATTCTCTTTGATGTACCCGGTGAGTTTATCGAAGTCTTCTAAAAATTTTTTGTCAGGATCTATTCTGTATCTGCTGCCCGCTGCCTCCTGCCTTTCTTCATTCTCTCCTAAGCTCGGCAAATACAGGAAAATGGTCTGAAGAAAATCTTCCCTGCCAGGTTTGTGATAAAGTCGCATGTTGTAATACTTTAAAGCCCTGTGTAATAAAAATATAATCAATCGGGAGATCAGTCTGCTCTTTGTTTTTAAAACTGTTGAAAGTGCCGCTGGGTCCGTAATGCGGCGTTTCTGAAATTTGTTTTGTGTCGGTGAGATGGTCTGCGTTTGAAACGTCAGTAATAACCCGGATAGGTTCGTCATTCGGATCTGCATTGAAATCACCGGTGATAACTGCAGGTGTTTTACCTGCAATTTCTTTCACCTTCTGCAAAAGAAGTTTAGCGCTTTCCCGGCGTGCGATCTTTCCTATATGATCAAAATGGGTATTAAAATGAAAGAAAATCTTTTTTGATTTTCGGTCTCTGAATTTCGCCCAGGTCACGATACGTTCGATAGCGGCATCCCAACCTTTCAAACCAGGTTCATCGGTTTTTTCTGCAAGCCAGAAAGTTGAACCCCCCAGTAATTCCAGTTTTGTATTGTCGTAAAAGATGGCTGAATATTCACCTTTTTCTTTACCGTCAGCTCTTCCTACACCGATGTATTTATAATTTTTCAAAGCTGCTTCCAGATCAAGCATCTGGTTATGCTGAGCCTCCTGAACCCCGACAATGTCTGCGCGGTGAAAAAGAATCTGACTGCTCACATAATCTTTGCGGTTAGGCCATGCATTAGCACTGTCGCCGGGATTATTATAGCGGATATTAAAAGTCATCACTCGCAAGGTCTGCTGGGCGCTTGTTTCCATAAATGCAAGAACCAGTGTCAGGATCAGTAATCTTGTTTTCATATAGTAGTATTGAAAGTTTTAAATCAATGGAAAATTAATCAGCGAAACGATAAAGTGATAGCCTAACAAAGCTTTTCCGGGTATTTTGTTTTTGAACCGGATGCAGTTGCGCTAAAATAAATCATCTGAAATAGGTAAATTGAATAAATCTTTGTTATGCAGTCCAAAGCATTAACAGTTGAAAACTATCTGAACGAACTTCCGGAGGAGAGGAGAGAAATTATTACTCAATTGAGGAACACCGTACTGAAGAATCTGCCGAAGGGGTTTGAAGAGCAAATGTCAGGTATGATAGGCTATAATGTTCCATTTAGTATTTATCCTGCGGGATATCATTGTACACCAACATCGCCTTTACCTTTCATGGGTATAGCTTCACAGAAAAATCATATTGCCTTCTATCATATGGGGATCTATGCGCAACCTGAACTTTTTAATTGGTTCGTGGCAGAATATCCAAAATATACTAAAACCAAACCTGATATGGGTAAAAGCTGCATCCGTTGGAAAAAGCCCGAACAGGTTCCGGTTAAACTAATTGGTGAGCTTGTAAAGAAGATGAGTGTGAAGGAATGGATCAGCATTTATGAGTCAGTGATGAAAAAATAGAGATACCGGATTTTTCATGTTACATTTTTACAAATTCTGCTACTAATGGCGAGGCCATGTTAATCTGCACTGATGTAATTTGCAGTTTTTCTATTCACTGAAGCCACCTGAATGAGTAAACCTGAGCAGCCATTTCAATTTTACACAGATAGAATTTCGCATCTAAACCAGGAAACCAATAAGCTGAGTTCGACCAGGAGCGGTATTTCCTGGGCGAGGTTAGCGGTGATCATCGTAGCCATTGTTGCTGTTGTTTGGTTATGGCCTTCGGGTTTTGGTTCCATTTTGCTTGCTTTAATTCCTCTTTTCATAATATTTGGAGTTCTTGTGGCAAAAACGTTGAAGCTCGATGAACAGATAACGCATAACCGGATGCTGATAAAAATTTCTGCGGAGGAACTTTCTGGTCTGCAGGGTCTGCATAGCGAAAGATTTGAAGGCAGTATTTACCTGCGTAAACTGGAAAATTCAGGAAATGATCTCGATATCTTCGGACCAGCCTCCCTATATCCTTTTATCAGCAGGGCATATACTGAAAAAGGCCGTGATCGAATGGCCGAATGGCTTACGATCGTTGCTGACAGAAATACAATCCTCAACAAACAGGAAGCAGTTAAGGAGCTCAGGAGCCAGACCCTATGGCGCCAGCAACTGCAGGCCTATGGCATGCGGACTTCCGTGACTTCAAAAGGCCAGGAAATAATTGAAAACTGGATTGAAAGTCCTGAAGGTAAATTTCAAAGTCCGGTATGGATGGTACTGCGATTTCTGATTCCGCTTCTTTCCTTTTCGATCTGCATTTTGTACGGGTTTGATAAAGTGACCGATTCATTTTTTAACGTGTCCATCCTGCTGATACTTGGATTTGTATTATGGATTGGCAGACTGATTGGGATTGAATACAGCCACCTTTCAAAAATTGTTAAGGAACTGGATGCCCTGGGAAATTTGTTTCACACAATTGAATCAGGAAAATTCAGATCAGAAAGGTTGGTGGAACAGCAAAATTTGCTGAGTACAAACCAGACTGCCTCTCAAAAAATAAGACAACTAAAAAAGATCCTGAACCGACTTGATTATCGCCTGAATCCTATCGTTTATTTACCGCTCAGTGTGTTTTTTTTCTGGGATCTGCAACAGGTTTATTCGCTTGAGAAATGGAGGCGCACAATGCAGGGAAGGATTGGTAATTGGTATAGTGCGGTTGCTGAATTTGAATGCCTGGCATCGTTATCAACCAATTCGTTTAACCATCCAGGTTGGGTAATACCGGATATTTCTGATAACTGGTTTACCCTGCAAGGAAAAAAAATGGGGCATCCGCTCATACTTCCATCAAAATCTGTCACCAATGATCTTGAAATGGATGGTACGGGAAAGTTTATCATGCTTACGGGTTCCAATATGGCGGGTAAGAGTACTTTTCTGCGAACCCTTGGAACAAATATGATACTGGCGATGGCTGGTGGGGTGGTTTGTGCAGAAAAATTTATGATTCCTGTAGTTCGGGTTATCAGCTCAATGCGTATTATGGATAATCTGGAGGAGGAGACTTCAACTTTTTATGCAGAATTGAAAAAGCTCAAAACGATACTCGAAGCCGTTCAGCGTCATGAAAAGGTTTTTATACTGCTGGATGAAATGCTTCGCGGTACCAATGCTATTGACAGACATACGGGTTCGGTTGCTCTGATCCGGCAACTGATCAGGTTTGATGCCGTGGGTATTATCGCATCTCATGATATATCTCTTACTGAGCTGTCAGAAGATTATCCCGGAAGGATCGAAAATTTTCATTTCGATTCCTCCGTTATTGATAATGAGATTATTTTCGACTACAGGTTGAAATCCGGAGTCTGTACTTCCACGAATGCAACTTTGCTGATGAAGAAGATTGGAATACAAATAGATCAGGAAGTCTGAAGTACGAAGGCCGAAGGCCGAAGTAAAAGGCAAATACAAATATGGTTTTCAGTTCCGAAGGAACGATGATTTTATAGCCCAGGATTTCAATCCTGGGTAGGGGATAAAAAGCCGAAGCGAAAGGCAAATACAATTGCATTTTTCAGTTCCGTAGGAACGGTGAATTTTGTAGCGCCGGGTGCAAACCCGGCGATAGCAAATACAAATACGGTTTTTCAGTTCCGAAGGAACGGTGATTTTATAGCCCAGGATTTCAATCCTGGGTACGGGATAAAAGGCCGAAGTAAAAGGCAAATACAATTGTATTTTTCAGTTCCGTAGGAACGGTGAATTTTGTAGCGCCGGGTGCAAACCCGGCGATAGCAAATACAATTGCATTTTTCAGTTCCGTAGGAACGATGATATCATATCGGGATCTGGCAGTTCCAATTGCCTCCAGCTTCAGCTGGAGGATTATTGAGCAGACAAAGAAATAGGGCTTTAGCCCAAATATCAGGCATTGTTTAATTTAAATTGTCAACATTTTTAAGTCGCACACAACACATAACCCAATCCGGAAATTCCGGAATCTGCAAATAATATGAAACAAATTCTATTGTCATCTGTCCTTTTGCTTTTTGGAATCTTTCTTGAAGCACAGGATTATAAAGATCAGATCAGGATTGATTTTGGTAGATATGTTTATCACCTTACAAAAAAAGAATTTCCGCAATCTATGGATTACATGAATCCGGATTTTCTGAAAATTGTTCCAAAAGATAAGCTGGTGGAGGTAATGGAAAAAACATTCAATGATCCCGATCTTGAAATTGAACTCGATTCAACAGAGATCATTTCCATTGATGACAAAGTGCTTATTAAGGGCGAAAATTTTGCAAAACTGAAATATACCAATGTGCTGAGGATGAAATTCAAGGGTGAGAAAGCGGTAGATACTGATGCAGTACTTGAAAACCTGAAAGCTCAGTTTGGTGATGAGAATGTGCGATATGATAGTGTTTCGGGATTCTTTAATATTCGTGTTTTTAAAGATGTTGTTGCAAATTCCAAAGACCCTAAGCGCTGGACATTTGTTGTAGTAGAAGAAAGACAAAAGCCCATACTGGCGAAATTGTTGCCTGCGGAAATGCTATAAACGTTCAACGTTAAACGTTTAACGTTTAATGTGATCACTGTCCGGTGTAAGATCATAAATCTCACGGATATCTTTGAGGATTTTCTCAAAATCAATATTCAGGTCCTTTAATAATCCGGTACGAATATCAAATACCCACCCATGTACAATCGGGTATCCTTCATC
>JAATGW010000451.1 GCA_015654495.1 Chitinophagales bacterium | reverse complement strand
GTGAAAAATAACCTGAAAATTTAAACCTGTGACCAGGAGGAAGCAGATTAGAAAAATCTTTCATGATTGATTTTAGAATATCGTTTTTTCTGCCGGGAAAACGGGACGACGGGATGGCGAAGAAATACAGGATATTATTTTATCCCGCCTGCTTTCCGGCTCCCCTTACCGGCAAAAGAAGGTGCAGGCGCCTCAACATCTTTGCGTTCCGCCACTGGCGGACCGGGATTAATCTGCGGGCCCTGATTAACACCGATTGTGATTAGGGAGCGCCGGCAAGCTTTATTATTTGCATCATAATGTAACCTTTTTCTTCCTGCCATTGTTTGCAGTATTAACAGATACATTGCTCTGATTTCTTCATACCAATTTTAGCATATTCTATATCCGGAAAAACCTATTTTACCGGCAATTGACAACAATACAATTCCAAACCAGATAAAAAGCATGAAAGTCAATATTCTGTTTATCTTTTTCTTAGTTGTTTTTCCTGTTTTTTCACAAACTCAAATTCCTTCTGTAATTCTGAAGGTAGAGGGAGGCCTCGTGGAAGGGACAACGGAGGACGGGGTAATCTCATATAAAGGCATACCCTTTGCCGCTCCACCCACGGGTGATCTTCGCTGGCGTCCGCCACAGCCTGTTAAGCGTTGGGAAGGCATACTTAAAGCATACAAATTTGCTCCTGTTTGTCCTCAGCCGACAATGCCAATGTTAATTTCCCTCGGTTCATCTATGTCGGAAGATTGCCTGTACCTGAATATCTGGAAACCGGTTGAATCCTCAGGGAAAAACCTCCCGGTGCTGGTATGGATTCATGGGGGTGCATTTTCAATGGGTGGAACATCTCAGTCTCTTTACTCAGGAGAAAAACTTGCAAAAAAAGGAGTCATTGTAGTTAGTATCGCCTATCGTTTGGGAGCTCTGGGATTTCTGGCACTGACTGAATTGAATGCAGAATCGAAAATGCAGGTTTCGGGAAACTATGGCCTTCTTGACCAGATTGCGGCGCTTAAGTGGATACAACGTAATATCAGGATTTTCGGAGGTGATGCGGGAAAGGTCACCATCTTCGGTGAATCAGCAGGAGGACAATCAGTCAACTGTCTCGCAGCATCACCATTAACTAAAGGGCTTTTTCAAAGAGGAATTTGTATGAGCGGAGGAATGTTCGGTCCTGCTACTTTAAAAAAAGAAACTGACGGGATGCAGTTGCTGAAAGGCGCAGTATCCGATGGTCTGGAATTCCAGAAACGCATGGGTGCTAATTCACTGAATGATCTGCGGAAAATGGATGCACAGAAAATTATTGAGAAACAGGGGAGAGGTATTCAAAACGGATTTGCACCGGTTATTGATGGATATATTATTCCAGACGATCTGCCGACTTTATATGAGACCGGGAAATACCATGATATACCCATACTGCTGGGTACAACATCAAATGAAGGTTCCATGTTTACGATGAGGACGCAAACAAGCGAATATGAAGAATATACCCGCAGACGCTTCGGACCTTTCGCAAATAAAATACTGGAACTCTATCCGCAAGGCACCGATTCCATCACCAGGATATCGATTGTAGATCTGGTTACAGATTCCTATCTGGGCTGGTATACCTTTAGCTGGGCAAGCCTTCAATCCAAAACAGGTAAATCACCGGTGTTTTTATATTATTTTGACCAACCACAACCTTTATCACCAGCTACTTTTCTTTTTAAATCAAACAAGCCATATCACGGATCAGATTTACCTTATGTGTTTGATCACCTTGATCAGGATCCGAAAGTAAAATACACTGATGAAGACAAACAATTGTCAGACCTGATGGTGAACTATTGGATCAATTTTGCAAAATCCGGCAACCCAAATGGAAAGGATCTTCCCGAATGGCCGGTTTATAATCAGGAAAATGCTCAGGGGATGTATCTGAAAGGAAAACCCTATGTTGCAACCTTGCCGAACCGGGATAAGCTAAAGGTTATCGATGAATACTATCAATGGAAAAGGGCAAAGGCAAAAGAATTCAATTGATTGTGCGCAGGGCTAACGTTCAACGTAAAACGTTAAACTAAAATCTGATCGTTGCGGGAAGATATTTTGCTACCAGATCTTCATAATAAGGCTTCAGTTGTTTCCAATCCGGAGGAACAGGTGTTTTGGAATACAGATCGTATGGATTAAAAAGCTTAACCCATTTCAGCATTTCGCGATCATGGTCATCAAGCAAATAATCAAATTCACTTTCCCGATGCCAGGCATAGAAGGAGTGATACCTCAGCATATACAATCCCTCTTCAGGAAGATGATCCTTCATCATCTGGTATATATATTCGTCGTGTCCCCATGACATATGTACGTTCCCTAATCCGCATCCTTTTTCGTACACACCGAGGGTTGTATTGAAACGCGGATTATTGTAATCCGGATTATCTTTAAAATATTCAGGGTAAACCACTTTGTCGGAATAGCCACAGCCCACCGGAAATGTATCGCCCACAACAGCCCATTGAGGTTCGCCGAAAAGACAGAGTACCTTACCCATATCATGCATAAGCCCTGTAAGTACCATCCAGTCCGGATGGCCATCTGCACGGATAGTCTCTGAAGTCTGCAGCAGGTGCTGGAACTGATCGAGATCTGTATCAGGATCAGAATCATCAACGAGCTGATTCAGGAAATCAAATGCCTGCCACACGGGCATTTCTTTTTTATTGAAACGCAGATAATCCGTTTTTTTCTCCTGAACAAAATCATAGGTCTGGTAAGTATGATTGAGTCTGTAAAACTCACGCACGGTATCACGCGCAGGATCAGCATAGTTCCTGTATTCATCTTTTGACTTTGCAGTTGTATCCGGTTCCGGATATCTTTCAATCACAGCTTCTTCCCATTCATCAAGACTTTTCAATGGATTGATTTCCTGTTCAGTGAGTTTTTTTGCTGTTGATGACATAGCGATCGGTTTAAGTCAGAATTAGCGTGTTTATAAAGTTCTGTCTTTTTTAAGAGAAATCGAAACTTCGGAAATGGTTTGTTTTCAGGCAGCAGGCAGCAGGCAGCAGGCAAAAGGCAAAAGGAACAGCCAGAGAAAAGGGTGTAGGGGTGTAGTCTGTTTTTGAACAGCTGGTTTTCCTTTTGATATTTGACGCCTGGCTAGACAGGATTATAAATTCAAATCCAATATATTGTGATACAACCCGACTGCGATTGCCATGAATCTCACTTTAGCCGATTACCTGATTATTATTTTTTATTTCCTTTTTGTAATTGGAGTAGGCATTCTGATTAAGAAGAAAATCAGGTCCAGTAAAGATTTTTTGTCAAGTGCTACCGGTATTCCGCTTTGGATCACAAGCCTTGCTTTTATTTCAGCAAATCTTGGTGCGCAGGAAGTGATTGGTATGGTGGCCTCCGGAGCTAAATACGGTATCATGACAGTTCATTTTTATTGGGTGGGTGCAATTTTCGCCATGCTTTTTCTCGGCGTGTTTATGATGCCCTTTTATTATGGCAGCAAGGCACGCTCGGTTCCTGAATACCTCTCACTTCGCTTCGATGAAAAAACCAGGGGGCTGAATGCGATTTCTTTTGCTGTAATGACTGTATTCTCCTCCGGAATATCGCTGTACGCCCTGGCAAAAATGCTGGAGATTATTCTAAAATGGGATTTCGACGTATCCATTTGGGTGGCGGCAGGAATCGTAATGATTTACACTTTTCTTGGAGGACTAACGAGTGCAGTGTATAACGAAGTGCTGCAGTTTTTCCTGATTGTGCTCGGACTTTCACCATTAGTGATCGTTGCGCTGCAGGATGCTGGTGGCTGGTCCAATATCAAAGCAAGCCTTGCTCCTGAAATGACGCATGCCTGGAAATATATGGGCAATGCAGCGGATAATCCGATGGGCCTGCACTTCATTTCACTGATCTTCGGATTGGGTTTTGTAATGAGTTTCGGATACTGTTGTACAGATTTTTGCGTGGTGCGG
>JAATGW010000220.1 GCA_015654495.1 Chitinophagales bacterium | reverse complement strand
TACGTTCTACGTTCTACGTTTTACTTTAGACGATGAAAGTTTACAGCTGACTAATATTAGATTTTGCCAATCTCTGATGAAGGAGGAGTTTTTAGCTATCAAGAAATTAAATTTCACGTTTTAGGCCCTAAGCAATATCTGCTGCCAGCTGCCTGCTGCCTGCTGCCTCCTTAAACGCTTCCCTTGGTTTCAATCCAAACAAATCAAACATTGCATTATCCTCATCAAAAGAAGGATTGGGAGTAGTTAATAATTTGTCTCCGGCAAAAATGGAATTCGCGCCGGCCATAAAACAAAGCGCCTGATCGCTCAGCGACATTGCCGTTCTGCCTGCACTCAGTCTGACCATAGCAGCTGGCATTAAAATGCGCGCTGTGGCAATCATCCGAACCATATCCCAGATATTTACTTTCGGTTGATCTTCCAAAGGTGTGCCTTTTATCGCAACCAATGCATTCACCGGCACCGATTCCGGATGCTCCGGCATGGTACTCAGTGTATGCAACATTTTTATACGGTCTTCGTGCGTTTCTCCAAGCCCAACAATTCCTCCGCAGCAAACAGACACGCCCGCTTTGCGAACATTATCAATTGTCTTCAACCGGTCATCGTAAGTCCTGGTAGAAATAATTTCACGGTAATATTCATCTGAAGTATCAAGGTTATGATTATAGGCATACAATCCTGCATCTGCCAGCCTCTGTGCCTGGTTTTCCGTAAGCATGCCGAGTGTGCAGCAAACTTCCATACCCAGTGCATTCACTTCTTTTACAAATTCAATCACCCTGTCAAAATCCCGATTATCCCTTACTTCTCTCCAGGCAGCACCCATGCAGAACCGCGTTGAACCAGCTTCCGCTGCTTTTTTTGCATAACTTATCACTTCATCGGTCTGCATCAGCGCATGCACTTTTACATCTGTGTGATATCGCGCCGCCTGAGGGCAATAGGCGCAGTCTTCTGAACAACCACCGGTTTTCACCGATAATAATGTACAAACCTGTACCTCATTACTGTCCTGGTATTCGCGGTGAATTGTTGCAGCCCGATACACAAGTTCAAGTAACGGTGTATCATATATTTCCCTGATCTCTTCAATAGTCCAGTTATTCCTGATCATATAATTTTCTTTGCTTAACAGATTGATGCTGCCAAAAATAGTATTCAAACTAATATTTAAAAATAACTGAGATTGGTTTTTGGTGTCAGGTTCAGCAGGGTATCGTACATCAGTTTAATGGTATCTTCAACATCATCCTTGTGGATCATTTCAACTGTTGTATGCATATACCTTAACGGAATTGAAATCAAAACTGACGGGCAACCATCATTAGCATAAGCGAAGGAATCGGTATCAGTTCCAGTCGACCTGCTCACTGCCCTCAACTGTACATCAATTTTAGACTTCTCTGCCGTTTTACGAACCAGATCAAGCAGCTTATTATGCACTGCAGGTCCGAATGCCAGTGAAGGTCCTTTGCCACAAGCTACATCGCCCTCGATGATCTTATTTACCATGGGCGTCGTGGTATCATGTGTTACATCTGTAATAATAGCGATATCAGGTTTTATCCGCCGGGCGATCATCTCTGCACCCCGGAGTCCCACTTCTTCCTGCACAGCATTCACCACATATAAAGCAAAAGGAAGTTTCTTTTTGTTTTCTTTTAAAAGCCGGGCTACTTCAGCAATCATAAATCCACCAATACGATTATCCAGCGCGCGGCCGATAATATAATCGTAAGCCAGCTCGTCGTAACCTTCCTCATAAGTTACTACTGCGCCGATATGAATGCCTAATGCTTCAATTTCTTTTTTATTACGGGCACCGCAATCAAGGAAAAGATTCTCCACTTTGGGCGCAGGTTCTTTAGTTTCAGGATTACTCAAACGGGTATGGATAGCCGGCCAGCCGAACACAGCTTTCACCGGGCCTTTCTTTCCGTGAATCAGAACCCGTTTTGCCGGAGCAATCTGATGATCTACCCCTCCATTCCGTTTCAGGTAAATCAATCCTTCGTTTGAAACATAATTCACAAACCAGCTGATCTCATCAGCATGGGCTTCAATTACAACCTTAAATTTTTCTTCGGGATTCAATATCGCTACCGCGGTACCATAAGGATCTGTCATTATCTGATCACTGTAGGGCTTCACATAATCGATCCATAATTTCTGGCCCCAGCTTTCAAAGCCGGTAGGGGATGGATTATTAATATAGTTTCGGAGAAATTCCCATGCCTTATCTGAAATAAATTTTTTTGAAGATCCTTTCGAAGGTTTTGCCATAGTTTGAAAATGAGTTTCAAAAATAATTAAAAAGAAATCAATAGCGTCAATAAGGAACTTAATGCCATCATTCCATCCAGAACGAAATAAAAAAGGAAATCTGAATAATGGGTTCGTGCATAGTTATAAAGAGATGTTACAATAAGTCCGGGAGCCAACAGCAAAACAACATTAATCAATGAAAACCCATGCCAGTATAAGGCCAATGTCGCCAGTACAAACAGCGCAGCCGATCCATAAAAAATAATGGTGAGCGTGCGGTCACTTACTATAACCGGCAAGCTGCTAAGCCCCTGCTTCCGGTCGTCTTCCCGGTCGCGGTAGTCGAACAGAATGCAAATGCAGTAGATCAGAAAAAAGCGACTCAGGCAAAAGAGGATTTCTTTGGATGAAAACCGGAGATCTTTTACAAAAAAATAAAGGATGGTTGTAACATATACCCAAACAATGGTGAGAAACAATGTTTTTGCAACCGCGATCCGGTTGAGTTTTTCAAAGGCAGGTATTTTAGGCGCCGAATAAATAAATGTGATCAGGACCGAAGCTCCGATTGGTATCCAATGCTCTTTTAAAGGCAGAAAAAACCAGGCGGAACCAATCATTCCAGCTGACATAAGTATAAATAAAAGGATCTTATTGCGGATTGTCCAATCACCTCTGCGTGAAATTCCTTTTTTGGGTCTTGTAAGAAACCAATGAAAGTTATAACTGGCCAGGGTAGCCGAAACTACAAAGGGGATCAGGTAAGTATTGTGGTATTGAGAGGGAAAAAACTGCCTCGCCTGCCACATCATCAATGCAGCACAGCCCGCAATAAAAAGATTGGAAAAAAGGAAAAACTCCGCAATTTTTCGAAACAAGGGTCAGCCTTTAAGGCCTCAAGATAATAATCTGTGGAGTTCTCACCGTATCACTTATATGGCCGCCTTTGTCTTTCATCCAGAAACTGAAAACAGCTGTATCCGGCTGGGTGCAACGTGGCTGCAGTTCAAAAGCATAGGTGAATGTTATGGTAACTTCGCCGTCGAAATTCCTGGTTTTTGGCGCATCTCCCGGGATCCGGTAAAGAAGCGAATCGGCAAAATTACTGTTCGGACAACGGGTTGTGACTTTCTTCACCCAAATGGTATCATAAAAATCACCTTCCTTATCGGTCAACCGCATATTGATCTGAAGTCCGCTGTTAGGAGGAACGATAGTGGAACTCACATCTTTCAGGGTCAGCTGTGGTTTGCTTTCAATACTATCTTTGCCGCAGGAAAAAAACATAAAGGCTAATAGGATGAAGGATGTGCGGATGACCATGTTTTTTGATTAATCATATCAAAAATAGCCGATCTGCCCTGAATTACCTAAGCCAAACCAGGCATTCCGGAATTACAGCTATGGATTTTAACATTTCGTCTTTTACAGAGGCTGCGTTGGAAACCTTCAATTTCCAGTATCAGCATAATTCATTGTACCGGAAGTATTCGGATCAGGTATTAACCGATAAACGGCAAATTAAAAGCATTTTTAATATTCCATTTTTGCCTGTTCGTTTCTTCAAATCCCACCGGGTTGTAACCACAGAATTTCAGGAACAAAGGATTTTTGAGTCCAGCGGAACCACGCAAACCGGCAATAGCCGCCATTTCATAAAAGATACCGGTCTCTACCAGAAAAGTTTTACGCTCGGCTTTGAGAAATTCTATGGGAAGCCCTCAGACTATTGCATTCTTGCATTACTTCCATCGTACCTCGAAAGGGGCAATTCATCACTTGTAATGATGGCCGATGAGTTGATAAAACTTTCAGGGCACCCTGACAGTGGTTTTTATCTTGATCAGTTCGAAAACATGCATAGGAAAATACTGGATCTTGAACAAAAAGCTCAGCCTGTCATTCTTCTTGGAGTTACGTTTGCCTTGCTTGATTTTGCTGAACAATACCCAATGAAATTAAAACATACCATTGTGATGGAAACCGGTGGAATGAAAGGACGCAAGAAAGAACTGACCCGCCAGGCCGTTCACGATTTTCTAAAACAGGCATGGGGAATTGATTCAGTACATGCTGAATATGGTATGACGGAATTGTTGTCGCAGGCTTATTCAAAAGGCGGAGGGATTTTTTATTCGCCACCCTGGATGAAAATAATTTTGCGCGCAGAAGATGATCCTTTAAGTATGACTGATGAAGATCAGAAACCCATTAAAAAAGGGATCATAAATATTATCGACCTGGCTAATCGCTGGTCCTGCGCTTTTATCGCAACAGATGATATGGGTATTCTGCATGATGACGGTGGATTTGAAATTATCGGGCGGGTGGATAATAGTGATATCAGGGGATGTAGTTTGATGGTGATTTGATGACAGGCAGGAGGCAAGAGGCAAGAGGAACAGCCAGTTCATAGAATTTAGAGTTCGAATTTTCTCCAATAATCAGGAAGTTGTTTTTTCTTCGAGCTGGCTGATACTTGCTGTTTACTGAAATGGGGTTTCAATTTCAATTAAATTAAACCTATGCACAGAATTTTGAGCTGAAGCCAATTTCCCTATATCCATTTATTTATGATCGCCGGTTACCTCAGTCACATTGGGCTAAAGCCCATTCCCTTTTTTGCTCAATGATCCTCCAGCCAAACTGGAGGCAATGGAAATATCTGTATCTTGCGCCGCAACAAATTTGTTTGCCTTTTGCCTTTTGCCTTTTGCCTTTTGCC
>JAATGW010000320.1 GCA_015654495.1 Chitinophagales bacterium | reverse complement strand
TCGAAGTAATTTACGTAGTTCTTTTTTCAGGGGAAGAATAAAGTCACCCCCTCCTATCGGAACCAGTGCCAGCGCCTCCACCGGCACCTTATCAAGCTTTCCTTTTACACGAAAAGAGCGTTTGTTTCCCGGATTGATTTTAGCAGCAATTTTTTCCGGAATTTCAATGAAAGTCCAGCCGGTTTTCTCCCCGTTTGAATCGTATTTCTTAATAAGGGCTTTAAACTGAATCATAAGTCCTCACTCCAATGCTAAGTTAATATATATTGCCCAGTGGGGGAATTGGCTTAACTTCACAAACTTAAAAATAAAACCCACCCGTATTTAAGCTTGAAGTTTTCCGAATTTAATTTCCACGAAAATATACTGGAGAGTATTGCAGCCAGCGGTTATGAAGACGCTACACCTGTGCAGGAGCAGGTGATGCCATTAATTTTGGCTGGTAAAGATGTAATAGCCTCAGCACAAACTGGCACCGGCAAAACGGCTGCTTTTTTACTTCCGTTACTGCATAGGCTCTTAACCGGCCAAAGCAATGATCATCATATCAGTGTGCTCATCATAGTCCCCACCCGCGAACTGGCGATTCAGATAAGTACACACCTGGACGGACTAACTTATTTCACCTCAATCAGTTCCATTGCTGTTTATGGCGGCGGGGACGGACAAGGCTTTGTTCAGGAAAAACAGGCCCTTTCAAAAGGAGCAGACATTGTGGTGAGTACTCCCGGCAAGCTGATTGCTCATATCAACATGGGTTATGTAAAACTCAAACAACTGCAGTACCTGGTGTTGGATGAAGCCGACAGAATGCTGGATATGGGCTTTCATGATGATATCATGCGGATAATTTCCCATATTCCGGAGAAAAGGCAAACCCTGCTTTTTTCAGCAACTATGCCTCCAAAAATCAGAACGCTCGCGCAAAAGATTCTGAAGAATCCGGAAGAAATCAATATAGCGATTTCAAAACCGCCCGAAAAAATAAATCAGCAGGCTTTTATTATTTATGAGCCGCAGAAAATTCCGCTGGTTAAATATTTGCTTAAAGACAGTCCTTTTAAGTCGATCCTTATCTTCTGTTCAAAAAAACAGAACGTAAAACAGCTCACCCGCGATTTGAAAAAAGCGGGTTTTAATGCTGAAGAGATCCATTCAGATCTGGAACAATTACAAAGGGAAGAAGTCCTTCGCAGTTTCGCCAATAAGCGGCTACCCATTCTCGTGGCTACCGATATTCTGAGCCGGGGAATCGATATAGATCATATAGAACTTGTAATTAATTTTGATGTGCCTCATGATGGCGAGGATTATGTGCATCGTATCGGTCGTACCGCACGAGCGGAAACCGATGGCACTGCATATACCTTTGTAACTGAAAAAGAGCAGCAACGGATGGCATCTATTGAAAGGCTGATCGGCCGCCAGGTGTCGAAAATGACCATACCCGCAGAACTCGGCCCCGGACCACAGTACAATCCTTCTCAAAGGCGTTTTCATAAATCAAAAAGAAAACGTTGAACGTTTAACGTTAATCACATTTTGTAAAAGCTGAATAAATGCAGGCTCCAGCCATGCAGTTGAATCGTGGCCAAGAGAAGTGTAAAAACTTAATCCTTTACCGGTTCGCCTGTACCAGCAAACGGGATGATCCTTCCCCATACCAAAATTCTTTTTTCTCTCCCAAAGTATATTACCATCCGGGGCAATTTTTTCACCATCAATAGCATAGATGATATTGAATCCGTTCGCGCGCGGATTATCATAAAAAACATACCACTCCTCAGTATGTTTCCAGCTGGCAGGCAATCCTGTTGAGATCAGACTATCGGGAACAGGATTAAGGTTTACAGAAGCCTCCTGTAAATGTTTCTTAATAGGATGATGTGAAAAACTGGCACCAACCAGGTTCTTTTCGTACCAATTCCAATGATGCGAATTATCTCCGGCACCGTGTATTCCGATCCATATACCACCGCCCTCTATATAATTTTTCAGGGCTTTCTGCTGTTCATTATTCAGCAAACGGCCGGTACAGTTATTAAATATTACTACTTTAAATTTCGCCAGCTGTTCAGGATTGAATACTCCACCTGATTCTGTATTAAACAGAAACCATTTATTTTTCTCTGCCAGCGCATTCAACGCTTTCTTCCCTTCTTCAATTGATTCACTATGCCGGAAACCTGTCGACTTTGAAAATAACAGAATGGAATTGCGGTCCTCAGGAAAATTGACAACAGGTTTTTCAGTTTCATAACGAACAGGAAATCCATTTGTAATCTTATAGAAGAATAATGCCATCGCCGCACCCCCAAGAACAACTACAGAAATAAAAGTCCAAAGAATAATTTTTATTGCTTTTTTCATAAACTTATTAAAATAAAGACGCTGTAATTTCCGGATTAAATCCCGAAACAGGATAAGATACCTGGGCCCGAAATTCAACAAATAAACGAAAATTGAAACCGTCTGCTGATAAAGGTTTGCCGATTTTGCTGATGAGCATTTTGGGGTTAGCAGAAACCAATAGAATATGGGTTGGTGCAGTACTGATATTCAGTTTTCTACCGAATGGCACTTATTGCAAAATGAGAAAAGCATTCAATTGTCTACCATCTGGTTATATTTCCATCCGTTGTTTAAAACCTGCCCGCGTCAACCAGCCAGAAATCGTATATTTTTACTCAAATAAGGTGTGAATGAACGATGTTCTGATTCAGGCGGGTATTTATATTGGCCTGGTGGTAGTATTCTTTTTAATAATAGCAGGTAAAAGAAACAGCAACAATATATTGCTGGGGCTTTCACTTTTTTGTATCTGGTATTCACTTACTATAAATCAGCTGGTTCTCACAGAAGCAATTTTCAGGTTCCCTTATCTTTTCCGCACCGGAAACATCACGGCTTATATGATCTTACCTTTTCTTTATCTCTATGTGAGGAACGGCTTTTATCCCGGGAAATTATTCGGTAGGTACGACTGGATCTTTTTTATTCCCGCCGTGCTTTATGTAGTTGATATGCTTCCATTTTTTTTAATGCCAATAGCAGAAAAAGTAGCGATTCTTAAAAACAATATTGTTGACCCCGGACAAGTGTTTCAGATTTCTGAAGGCTGGATCGGCATCCCGGGATTTCATCCGATTTTTCGTTACGTGTGGTCATTGTCGTTACTGTTTCTGCTTTTTCGCCTCATCTACCTTAACCGTGCGCTATTCAATGATAACCGCGAATCCGGCAACCTTCCGATCCTGTTTTTCAAACTTGCATTGGCATTATTATACCTTCCGCTTATTATTCCGGGGATTTACGGCGCTTTTTTTCGCAGCTCCTGGTACAGCCTGAGCTTTATCAGTTTCTCACTGGCTTTATCACTTCTAGCATCCACACTTTTTCTGTTTTTCTTTCCGGAGGTATTAAAGGGCTTCACCCCGGCTGATAAATTATTGAGGAAAACCCACTCCGGCGGTTTAGCAAAAGCAATCATCAATAAATTCCCTTTTTCTGAAAGACAAAAACCC
>JAATGW010000132.1 GCA_015654495.1 Chitinophagales bacterium | reverse complement strand
GAACGAAGTATTGCAAAATCGAGCCAGTGCTGATTTTTCAGATGTTCTGAAAACACCCAACCCACAGAAACGGAACGATATAGTATGCTTCTGTTTTCCGGAGCAAGGGTGGAGAACCAGTCGTTACGCAGAGTGGCATTAACATAAAGAAAACGTTTGTAGGAAACTTCTGCTGATCCATAAAGCGAGTTCACGCCGCGCTGTGACAAATCATAAAGAGGATCTTTCGCGCGTCCATTCTGTACAGTATATAAGCCGCGAACTACAAAATCAGTTACCTGTACACTGTTGAGGTCAGATCTTCTTTTCATCTGATTGCCTCCAAAATTCACATTCACACCAAAATCCCCGAATTGCTTATTGGCGGCAACGAGGAAGTCCATATTTACTTCCCTGAATCTCCGCGATTCCTGGGTATAGAGTCCATTTACAAAACCAGCTGGCGCTGGTGCGCGTGAAGCATGACCCGTCGGGAAATTATTATAGTCCTGATCGCGCGACCAGTAATCCTGGCCTATCCTTCCCTGAATATATAACCAGCTGAATAAGTCATATTTCATAGAGATATTTCCAAAAAGCCTGTCGCGTACTATATTCTGAAATTGCTCAGCCAGAACCCAATAAGGATTCGTTCTGTTCATAAATCTTGAATAGATATATTCATTCCCCTGCGCATTGTATTTCTTCTGATCCATCAGGTACAATGGCATCGTATTGGCCAGATTGGCAATTGTTGTAGGAATGGAGTTATCCTGGTTCGCAATATTCGGCGGATTGTAGTTTTTTTCCTTTGAATAGTTGGCATTACCTGAAAACGAGAATTTCGATGTTACATCAAAAGTGAATCCAAGATTTATCGTTTTGCGGTTATAGGTGTTGTTTTCTACTACACCTTTGCTGTCCAGGTTACCCAGCGAGAGGTGAATGCCACCACGCTCGGTTCCTGCAGAAAGGGTAACTGTGTTTGTGAAATTCTGACCATTTCGATAAAAATTTCCCACATGACTCGGCTGTATAACATAGGGAACAACTGTGTCAAACAAATTCTGAGTCATACCAGGCTGAACTTTTTCGCCGAAAGACCATTGGCCTGAAGTAGGATTTGCAGAAGTTGGCCTCACTCCATTTTCTCCCTGGCCATATATATACTGGAAATCTGTAAAATCCAGTGGCTGTTCCAGCACGTAATTCATGTTATAGGTTACACCTATTCCCCCCTCCTTGTTTTTGGTTTTTGTGGTGATCATAATAACACCATCTTTTGCGCGGGAACCATACAGAGCGGACGCAGCAGCACCTTTGAGAATCGTCATGCTTTCGACATCATCCGGATTGATGCTGTTCAAGCCGTCGCCACCATCAGAAGTATTTCCACCACCCCGTACACCAATGGAATTATCAGAAGCCGCATTACCTGGATTTGTACCAAAATTGGTATTATCAACAGGGATACCATTGATAACAATCAGGGGATTGTTTTGTCCCGAAATAGAAGACTGTCCCCTGATGCGGATCTTCGATGTACCAGCCGGCCCGGTACCCATGCCGGAAATATTTACACCGGCTATTTTACCCTGGAGTGCATTCATCAGATTTGGGGTACGGTTCACCGTTACCTCGTCTGAATTAACTTTTGTGGCTGCATATCCCAGCCTGCGGGCTTCCCTGCTGATACCGAGTGCAGTAACAATAACGGCATCAAGGTTTTTTGAATCATCAAGCAGCGTCACATTAATAACGGTCCGCCCGGAAACCGGAATCTCCTGCGGAACAAATCCGACAGAGCTGAACAGCAGTACATCGGCCGCACCAGCAGCGATGCTGAACCTGCCCAGGGAATCGGTAGTGGTTCCATTGGTTGTTCCTTTAACAGTTACTGTTACGGCATTAACTCTTCTGCCTGCATTATCAGAAACAGTACCCGTAACTGTTTGTGAGAAAGCAAAAGCAGAACTAAAAAAAGTGAAAAATAAAAGGCATAGCCATTTGCTTAAAGCCGGCAGAGCAGCCGACCTGAGAGTCAGTTTCATATTGCAATCGTTTTGGTTAGTGAACTACAGCATTCAATTGAGAATTGCAGCTGCTGCATATGTAATATACAAAAATACTATCATCAAAAATTCAAATAAATATTCAAAAATAAAAATTGCTTCCCCGGAAATGCACTGTTGACAGGCATTAACAACGATACCGGCATCGGCATTCATTCAGGAATTTGAAATTTTTTATCCTAAACCTGTACAATATTGATCCTGGTAATTTTACTGAAAATATGCGCAGTATTGCGCGACTGCAGTTGAAATCAGATTAAATCACCGCATATTTTCCTTCACGGATGAAATCGGCTGAGCTGTTTTTATATTAGCCAAAGCCCTGTCAGGCCAGGCGATCTGCTGATTTTAAAGGATGCTGAAAATAAATGATGATCAGGTTAAGCAACATGAACGGGATTTCGATTGCTGCTCCGCGCAGATTACGAACTGATATTTGAAAACAGATAATCAGGAGAATGGTGGCAGCCATCAGAAAATTTCCTGCGAGAAATGTCTGTGGGAATAAAATCAGCAGTGCAGATAAAATACTTATCAAACCAAATACGATAACACCAGTCTTTCCAATATTCCATTTTCCGAACATGATCATCATTTCCGGTTTTGTATTCAGCATAGACCAGCCTTGTTTAAGAGCCATAAAAACAGCAATCAGAACCAGGCAGGTATTTAAGATTTTTATAAACATGATCCTATTTTAAGAAAAATAAAACTATTTCAGAAACTCTGCGATCAGTATTCCTGTGTAGGTGCGACTTGCCGTGCCTACTGCACCCACGAGTAAGCCCGGCAACTCCAGAGCAGCCCGG
>JAATGW010000183.1 GCA_015654495.1 Chitinophagales bacterium | reverse complement strand
AGCTGGCAGCAATGGGTATGACTCCCGGGGAGGTTAATAATGCATTACAGGAACAGAATCTGCAGATAGCCGGTGGAAATGTGGGTGGTAATCCTCAGAAATCAGTTCAGGCATTTGAATACAGTATTCTTACCAATAGCCGTATCAATACTGTTGAACAGTTTGAAAATATTGTTGTACGCACCCGCCCTGACGACGGAAGTATTGTTTATCTGAAAGATATAGCCAGGGTTGAACTTGGCAAATTTGATTATTCATCCAATGCATTTGTGAGCGGTAAGCCGGCGACTTTCGTTCTCGTTTATCAGGCCCCGGGAGCCAATACACTGGCTACATATGAAGGTTTGAACAAAGCTCTCGAAGAAATGCGGAAGGATTTTCCGAAGGATATTGATTTCCTTGTTCCGCTGGAAACAGCAACTGTTGTAAGCGTATCAATCAGTGAGGTTGTTAATACTCTGGTAGAAGCATTGCTGCTTGTTGTGCTGGTGGTATTTCTTTTTCTGCAAAGCTGGCGTGCAACTTTGATTCCCTTGCTGGCTATTCCGGTTTCGCTGATCGGTACTTTTATTTTATTCAGCACTCTTGGATTTACCATAAACACGCTAACCCTATTTGCATTCGTATTGGCCATCGGTATTGTTGTGGATGATGCCATCGTTGTGGTTGAAGCAGTTCAGCACAATATCGATCACGAAAAAATGTCGCCGGTTGATGCCACACGAAAGGCAATGAAAGATATATCCGGTCCTGTAATTGCGATCGCCCTGATTCTTGTTGCCGTATTTGTACCGGTTGGTTTTATTCCCGGAATTGTAGGAAGGCTGTACCAGCAATTTGCCATTACCATTGCAGTATCCGTTGTGATCTCTGCGTTTGTGGCGCTTTCTCTTACCCCTGCTCTTTGTTCACTGATGCTGAAGCCTTCCAAGGATGCTTCCGCGAAATTAAACTGGCTGGAAAAGTTCTTTGCCGGTTTCAACAAACATTTTAATAACCTTACGGCCAGCTATACACGCGGTGTGGGCGGATGGGTACGCAAAACGCCTTATGTGCTGATAATGATGGTGGTGTTGATTGTTGGTCTGTTTTTTCTTTTTAAAAATAAACCCAGCGGATTTATCCCGATTGAAGATGAAGGCCGCATGTTTGTGACATATGAAATGCCCGAAGCTACATCTACTACCAGAAGTATTGCGATGATGCAGGATGTAATGGGGCGCATTATGAAAATGCCCGAAGTGAAAGTGGCTGGCGGTATTGCCGGTTTGAACATCGTTAGCTTTTCTTCCAAATCAAATGTTGGTACCATCTTCGTAAACCTGAAACCATGGGATCAGCGAAAGGGAAAGGAACATAATGTGCAGGCCATCATAGGTAAAATCAGAGCCATGACTGCAGATATCAAAGAGGCCAGGATATTGGCGATAGCGCCTCCCGCGATACCAGGTCTCGGTGCAACCTCAGGGTTTACATTCGAATTGCAGCAAACCAGCAGTACCGATGATATAAAGAAATTTGAAACGGTTTCGCGCGATTTTTTGGGAAAACTGATGCAACGGCCTGAAATAGGGACCGCATTTAGTTTCTTCAGTGCACGTACTCCCAGCTACCAGGTTGATGTGGATCGCGAGCAGGCTAAAAAACTCGGCGTACTGGTATCAGATGTATATTCCACGCTTTCCAATTATCTCGGTAGTAGTTATGTAAATGACTTCAATTTGTATGGTAGAAATTTCCGTGTAATGTCGCAGGCGGATACCATGTTCAGAAGAGATTTGAATGATATCGGTAAATATTATGTCCGCAACTCAAAAGGTACGATGATCCCGCTCAGTTCCCTGGTTACAAGCAGGGTGATTGAAGCGCCGGCGGTAATCACGCATTATAACCTGTACAGAACAATTGAAATCAATGGTACACCTAAAGAGGGGTATAGCAGTGGACAGGCTATACAGGCATTACGTGAAGTTGCCGAAACTTTACCGGATGGATATGGCTATGCTTTCTCTGGTATGAGTCGCGAAGAAATCGCTGCCGGAGATCAGCAGAAAACCATTTTTGCTATTTCTATTGTTTTTGTATTTCTCTTCCTGGCTGCTTTGTATGAAAGCTGGTCAGTTCCGTTTTCGGTTTTGTTTGCAGTACCGATCGGTGCATTTGGTTCTATTCTTACACTTACATTTATCCCCTCATTAAGCAATAACGTTTACGCGCAGATCGGGTTGATTACCCTTATAGGTCTGGCCGCGAAAAATGCAATCCTGATAGTGGAGTTTGCCAAAGAACGTGTGGACAGGGGTATTGATATTGCTGCAGCAACACTGCAGGCTGTACGGTTGAGGTTACGCCCGATTATCATGACTTCGCTTGCATTTATTCTGGGCGTATTACCACTCGCATTTGCTACAGGAGCTGCCGCAGAAAGCAGGAGAACGATTGGCTGGACGGTATTCGGAGGTATGATCGCTGCAACAACACTTGCAATTTTTGTTGTGCCGGTATTTTTTGTACTGATTACAAAAATGAGCTACGGTAAAAAACTCGGTCGTATAAAAGAAGCCGCAGGAAAAGAAACCAATATTGCCGGGGAATAACGGATCAGCATAAACGAAATAAGAATGCTGGTGGAAGGTAATGCCTGCATAACTATGGATTCCTATTCCCCTTTTTTTTATTATTTTTATCTGCACTGACGGGTTTCTTTAATATAATCTATGCTTCCTGATCCTTTCTCGCATCCCCAGTTCCGGGAATATATGAGTAATAGTCCTGCATTTAAGCAAATGCTCGGGGACGACGGGCAGCCTGATCCGCATTGGGCATCTTTTTTTCAATCTTATTTCAGAATAGGAGAGGAAGAGATTCTGAGCCGCAATACAGACATACAGCGTTTACTCCGCGAAAACGGCGTTACTTATAATATACATGGCGATCCTTCGGGCCTGAACCGTCCGTGGAAAATTGATATCATACCTTTCCTGATCAACAGAAACGAATGGACAAAAATTGAGTCCGGATTAAAACAACGGGCCGAATTAATGAACCTGTTGCTTGAAGATATTTATGGTGAACGCAATCTCATCAGAAAGGGTATTATTCCGATGGATCTGGTTTACAATCATGCCGGATTTTTACGGGAATGTTCCGGGTTGAAACTTGCAGGCCCAAAACGCCTGGTGCTGTATTCAGCGGACATTGCCAGGAGTGGCACCGGTCAATTATGGGTTGTGAACGATCGCACCCAGGCGCCTTCGGGTTCGGGCTATGCGTTGGAGAATCGTACCACCATGACGCGGGTGATTCCGGAATTATTTGATGGGCTGAAAGTGCGACACCTGGCACCTTATTTTAATGCATTGCGCGACGGATTGATTGCAACAGCACCAGCTCATGCCAAAAATCCGCGCATTGTGATTTTAACTCCAGGTGCCAGTAATGAAACCTATTTCGAACATAGTTTTTTATCCTCCTATCTGGGTTTCACATTGGTACAGGGTAATGATCTGATTGTAAAAGACAATTTTGTATGGCTTAAAACATTGGGTGGTCTTGAAAGAGTTGATGTCATACTCCGGCGTGTTGATGATGTGTACTGTGATCCCGTGGAACTTCGTGAAGACTCACAGTTAGGGATACCCGGTTTGTTACAGGTGGTGAGGAACGGGAATGTTGGTATTGCCAATCCTTTAGGCAGCGGCATTCTGGAAAATCCAGGGCTGATGCCATTTATGCAACAACTTTGCCGTTACTTTTTTTCGGAAGATCTTATACTGCCTACTATTGCTTCCTGGTGGTGCGGACAGCCGTCAGAAATGAATTATGTTATTGATAACCTGGCGACCCTTGTTGTGAAGAAAATTCACCGGAGTGCAACCGGTAGCTCAGCCATAGATGGAGCATCACTGAGCCATGAACAGTTAAGTGAATTGCGGTCGCAGATCCAAATGAATCCGAACCTCTACGTCGGGCAGGAAAAAGTGGAGATTTCGTATACACCCTCACTGATCAATGGAAAAATTGAACCCCGGAAGGTTTTGTTCAGAAATTTTCTCGCAGGTACGCCTGAGGGTTATGTTGCCATGGCCGGTGGTTTGTGCCGTACTTCTTCAGAAGCAGGAAATTTTCTTATTTCCAATCAGTTGGGTGGATTCAGTAAGGATGCATGGGTTTTGTCACCGGAACCCGGAAGAGTGATACATACACTTAAAGATGTCAATTCGTTTAGTGCTGGCGGGTTTACCAATATGCTTCCCAGTCACGCCGCTGAAAACCTGTTCTGGGTAGGGCGTTATACCGAACGCCTGCTGGGGAATGCCCGCTTTCTGAGAACCGTAATGCAGTTTCTGGCAGAGGGGAATAAACTCAAAACATATAATAACGAACAAACGGAACGGAATCTTTTGATTGCGTTTACCCATTATAGTTATACCTATCCCGGATTTACCGGTGAAAAGAAGGAGGAAATATTTCATGATCCCTGGAAAGAACTCAGGGATATTTTATTCAACAGTAAAAGAGCAGGAGGTATAAGGAATAATTTTTTGCTTTTCAACCGGGCTATTCATGAAGTACGCGACCATTGGTCAACCGATACCTGGCGGGTGATCCGGAAAGTAGATGAGGAATTGAATGAAGATAACAACCAGCAGTCACATCTTCAGATGCTTCATACGCTCGACGACCTGATAACTTCGATGGTAGCATTCATCGGATTAAACCGGGAAAGTATTTCACGTGAGCAAGGTTGGATCATGCTGGATCTCGGCAGAAAAATTGAACAGAGTCTTTTGCTGATCAGCATGCTGAAAGCCACTATGACGGCAAGTTTAAGCGAACAGGTGGAATACAATCTCCTGCAGGCAGTTTTGATGAGTAACGAAAACCTCGTGAATTACAGATATAAATACCGGCTTCCTGTTCAGAACAGTCTTGTACTTGATCTGATGCTCTTTGATCCGAATAATCCCAGGTCACTCACTTATCAGGTCGACAGATTGAAAGCTCATCTTCAGAACCTGCCGAAAACAAATAATGGTCATGCTTTAACCGGATATGAACGGCTCATCATCGAAGCTGATACTCTTCTGAAATTGGTAAATAAACAAGAGATTTCAAATCCTGATAAAGAAAGCAGGACCTATAAAAAGCTGGATGAATTTCTGGAAAAGTTATATGACCTGCTTTCAGGAATTCCGGGTATGATTTCTAAAACCTATTTTAAACACGAAATGCCTTCTCAGCCGATTGTTGTTCTCAGATAACCCTTTGTAATGTTGTATTCAATTCACCATAAAACTTCCTATACCTACCACGAGCCGGTTGGTATGTGTTATAATATTGCCAGGCTCATTCCGCGAAATACTTATTTTCAGCAATGTACAAATGTGCAGATCAGCATTAGTCCTGAGCCAGCCGTTGTCAATGAGTATGAAGATTTTTACGGGAACCGGATCATTTATTTTTCTGTTGATAAAGAACACAGTAAACTGGTGGTGGATGTAACTACTTCCGTTGAAAAAATCCCTGTCACTGCCGGTATGTTGGCAAATTCTTCGGATGCAACGATTCAGGATGTTTTAACCGAACTGAATAATTCAGGAGAAGAACCCGCTGCGATAAGGCAGTTTGTTTTTCCGACACCAATGACACAATGGAATGAGGAAATTGCTGATTACGCAATGCTTTCTTTTTTTCCCGGCAGGCCGGTATATGAAGCTGCGATGGATCTTATGCATCGGATTCATGCGGATTTCACATTTAAACCCGGCATCACTACCATTGCAACCCCGGTTTCAGAAGTGATGCAGGAACGAAAAGGAGTTTGCCAGGATTTCGCGCATGTCGCTATTTCCTGTATCCGGTCAGCAGGACTGGCAGTACGATATGTAAGTGGATACATAGAAACAATTCCTCCGAGGGGAAAGGAAAAGCTGGTGGGTGCCGATGCTTCCCATGCCTGGTTCAGCATATTTATTCCTCAGATGGGCTGGGTTGATTTTGATCCTACAAATAATATTATTCCCGGCGACCAGCATATCACAATTGGCTGGGGCCGCGATTATGCTGATATTGCCCCTTTTAAAGGCATTATTCTCAGCAGCGGAACACATGATCTAGCCGTTTCGGTGGATGTGGCAAGGCAAAAATGATTAAAGCCAGGACGGGCGGTGGTATAATTATTGAATAGCGGATGTGGAACCTAAAAAATGAAACTCTATACCTGCAGCAATTGCCAGAATCTTTTGTATTTCGAAAATACAGTTTGTCTCAGCTGTATGCTTTCCACTGGTTTTCAGGCGGACTCTCTCTCGATGGTGTCGCTTCTATTATTGCCGGATGGCACTTATACAGATGTTAATAATTCTGATTCAAAGTTCAGGTATTGCGCCAATTACGGATTCGGAACCTGCAACTGGCTTGTAAATGCCGGTTATAGCGATGAGTACTGCATCGCCTGCGAACTTAACAGAACCATTCCTGACCTCAGTAACGAACAAAACAGGCTGCGATGGAACAAAATCGAAATCGCGAAACACCGTTTGATCTTTTCCCTCCTACGGTTAGGTTTACCCGTTAGTGTAAAAAAAGAAAAAGAAGATAATGGACTTGTCTTTGATTTCTTAGCAGATGAACCGGAAGGGGAGCGGGTAACAACCGGGCATGATGCGGGCATTATCACGCTGAATATTGAAGAAGCTGATGATGATGTAAGAATGCGTAACCTGATGAACCTGGGTGAAAGGTACAGGACCTTACTCGGACATTTTCGTCATGAAATCGGTCACTATTACTGGGATCTTTTAATTGCAGACAAAAATCCATTGCAGGAATTCAGAAGAATTTTTGGTGACGAAAGAGAAGATTATTCCAAATCACTTGAGTCCTACTATAACTATGGGGCGCCGGCAAACTGGATGGAAAATTATATTAGCCCGTATGCCACTGCCCACGCCTGGGAAGACTGGGCTGAAACCTGGTCACATTACCTGCACATGATGGACACGCTGGAAACGGCATATTCATTTGGCTTACGTGTTAAGCCGCGCGCATTGATTGAAGAATCGGTAAAGGCTTCCATTCACGAAGATCCCTATCAGATAAGCGATTTTAATCAGATCATGCAATTGTGGCTTCCCTTGTGTTTTGCCGTGAACAGCTTAAACCGGAGTATGGGTCACCAGGATTTTTATCCGTTTGTAATCTCGCGGCCTGTGGTAGAGAAACTGGCATTCATACACCTGCTTTTACCAAAACCTCCGACGTCTTAAACCTCGGAGGTGTTTACTATCGAGGTTGGTCGCCGGAGACATAATTCCAATGCAAACAACCCCGGAGATATAACCTTTCCCAAAACACCTCCGAGGTTTATACTCCCAATCTTTTTTTGGATTTCCTCAGGTCAAGTGTATATGGGTACTCTTTATTGATCTCCACAGGCGGCGGATCAAAGAATACGCTTGGGTTACTTATTTCAAGGAAATGTGAAACCGTTGCGAGATAAGGCTCCGGTCTGAGTACATCCTGGGTGTGGGAGGTATTTCCGAAACGACTGATACGCCTGGATTCTGCTTCATAACTGTTCACCGGGAATGTGTCGTAACTGCGACCCCCGGGATGCGAAACATAATAAGTGCACCCGCCGATCGAACGGTTATTCCAGGTATCAACAATATCAAATACAAGCGGTGTATCAACACCGATGGTTGGATGCAATGCAGAAGGCGGTTGCCAGGCCCGGTAGCGGATTCCACAAACAAATTGTTCCCTGATTCCTGTGGGATTCAGGGGAACACGGCTGCCATTACAGAGTAATATATACCTGTTATCATTCCATCCTTTGAGTTGAACCTGTATACGTTCAAGTGATGAATCAACAAATCTTGCTGTTCCGGAACTCGACATTTCTTCTCCCAGAACATGCCATGGTTCTATTCCCATCCTGATTTCAATTTCAATGCCCTGGATCATAACGGTGCCGTATAAGGGAAAACGGAATTCGAAAAAGGGCTCAAACCAACTCATACGGAATGGATACCCCGCAGCATTCAGATCTTTTACAACATCCTGAAGATCCTGGTATACATAATGCGGGAGCATGAATTTGTCATGCAGTTCGGTTCCCCAGCGAACGAGCTTATGTGTATATGGTTTTTTCCAGAAAGCAGCGATCAGCCCCCGGATCAGCAACATCTGTACAAGGCTCATTTGCTTATGCGGCGGCATATCAAAAGCGCGGAATTCAAGTATACCGAGCCTGCCTGATGAAGTGTCAGGTGAATACAATTTATCTATACAGAATTCCGAGCGATGGGTATTTCCTGTTATGTCTGTTAGCAGGTGCCGGAATAAGCGGTCCGTAAGCCAGAAAGGTATAAAACCATGTTCGGGAACCTGGCTGAAAGCAATTTCAAGTTCATATAATTTTTCATCCCTTCCCTCATCCACACGCGGCGCCTGGCTGGTCGGTCCGATAAATGCACTGGAAAAAAGATAAGATAAACCAGGATGGTGTTGCCAATAGGTAATCAGACTCCGTAAAAGATCCGGTCTCCGGAGCAGCGGACTATCAGCAGGCTTTTCACCGCCAATGGTGATATGGTTTCCTCCACCGGTTCCTGTATGCTTTCCGTCAAGCATGAACTTTTCAGTCCCCAACCTTGCATAAAAAGCCTGTTCATATAAAATATCAATATTCGAAACGAGTTCAGGCCAGCTTTTGGATGGATGAATATTCACTTCAATCACTCCGGGGTCAGGCGATACCACCAGTCTTTCCATCCTGTAATCCCGCGGAGGTTCATAGCCTTCGATTCTCACAGGCATCTGCAATCTTGCCGCAGTAGCTTCAACAGAAGCCACGAGATCAAGATAATGTTCCAGATAATCAGTAGGTGGGAAAAAAACATAGAGTATCCCTTTCCGTGACTCCACACATAATGCTGTTTTGATCACTTCAGCTTCATACAATAATTCCCTTTGCGGAATTTTTTCGATCGCCGATTTAACTTTGTCATCCTTTCCGTTTCCATGGACTTCCTGGTATTTTATTTTTGGCGGAGCCGGCGGATGCAAAGTGATTTCGCCATACCGGCCGGATACTGACTCATGATAATGTTCAAGTTCAGGTAAGCTGTCGAAAGGGCTTGGCTCCACTTTCGGGTCTTCGTTTTCTTTACTTACAACAGGAAGCGAATCCAGGGGTAAGCGTAAACCCATAGACGAATTTCCTGGGATCAGGAAAAGGTTTTTTCTCTTCAATTCCCAGCGTTGGCTTTTCCACCGGCTGTTATCATAATTCCATTTGAGTGGCAATACGAATCCGGCCGGGTTTTCAAGGCCCTGGTCAAGAAGTTCAGCAAGTGTTCTTCTTTCGGCAGGATCTTTCAGATCAGCTTTTAATGGGTCAATATTGACCGGAATTTTGTTTTCAGTCCACAGAAAATAAAATACATCCTCGTGCGCAGGTGAAATATTAGTCTCACTCACTGCCAGGTACTTTGCCAGTTCCCCGGTAAATTTTTCCGCATCCTGCCAGTTGTATTTCCTATTGTTGCTTTCGCGTGCTATAAGGTCTTCATCCTTCCACACGGGGTAAAGGTCTTTTCTCCAGTAAAGCCCGTATTGCCAGCTCGGCAATGGTACTCCAGGATACCATTTCCCATGCCCGTAGTGGATCATACCCTGGGGACCGAATTTTTCACGGAGCCTGAAAATAAGATCGTGTGAGCGTAACCGTTTTTCAGGTCCGTCGGCAGCGGTATTCCACTGGTCAGATTCCATATCATCAACAGATACAAATGTGGGTTCACCACCCATTGTCATCCGTACATCACCGTTTCGCAGATCAGTATCTACAAGCATTCCCGTTGCGTGAATGGCTGCGACTTCTTCTTCGGTATATGGTTTTGTTACCCTTGGTATTTCATGAATTCTGGTGACAGTGTTTGAAAAAGAAAATGTCGTTTCACATTTATCAGTTGATCCTACCACAGGAGCAGCGCTCACAAAATGCGGAGTTCCTGCAAGCGGGATATGACCTTCACCTGCAAATAATCCTGAGGTCGGATCGAGGCCAACCCATCCTGCACCCGGGATATACACTTCAGTCCAGGCATGCAGATCGGTAAAATCGTTTTCCGGACCTGAAGGTCCATCAAGTGATTTGATATCGGGAGTTAACTGTACCAGGTAGCCTGAAACAAACCTGGCCGCCAGGCCGAGATGCCTCAGAACCTGTACCAGCAGCCATGCACTGTCACGACAGGAACCGAGCGTGCGGCTTAAAGTTTCTTCGCAGGTCTGTACCCCGGCTTCCATCCGGATACTATACCTGATATCGTGATTAAGTTTCTGATTGATGTATACAAGAAAATCGATAATGCTTTGTTCATTCCGGTTAATCGCAGAAAGCCAGTTCATCAGTCGTGGACCGCTCTCTGTGATTTCGAGATAAGGTGCTAATTCCGATAAAAGCTGATCACGGTATTTGAAAGGAAATTTCTCTGCATATTCTTCAACAAAAAAATCAAAGGGATTTATAACCGTGAGGCTGGCGATCACTTCTACGTCAACCACCAGTTCTGTTGTCTGTTCAGGAAATACAACCCTTGCCTGGAAATTTCCAAAGGGGTCCTGTTGCCAGTTGATGAAATGATTCGCCGGTTTTATCTTGAAGGAATAAGCCTCGATTGGTGTACGCGAATGCACGGCTGGTCGCAATCTGAAAATATGCGGCGACAATGAAACCGGCCTGTCGTAACTATAGGATGTATGGTGGTTGATTGCTACCCGGATAGCCATAGAAAAATATTATCATGGTGAATAGCAAACAGTCGTTGTAAAAAATCCTGCTGAAGTTAGCGAAAAACGCTCAACGTTAAACTTTCAACGTTACACGTTTAACGTTTAAATGAAGGAATACTTAATTTTAGAAGCAATCAGCGGCACATTTTTCAATAAATTTTACTGTCAGAATCAAAGAACAAGTTCGTATGGATGAAGCCAAAGCTATCAGTGAAGAGGAGCTCAGGTTAAGGGAAAACGCAAAAAAACAGGTCCCGCTTGAACTATGGGGACCCTATCTCAGCGAAAGGCAGTGGGGAACAGTGCGGGAGGATTACAGTGCAAACGGTGATGCGTGGAATTATTTTAGTTACGAGGAGGCAAGCCAAAGAATATACAGATGGGGTGAAGATGGGATTGCAGGTTTGAGTGATATGCATCAGAACCTCTGCTTTGCGCCCGCATTCTGGAATCATAAGGACACCATAGTCAAAGAGCGACTGTTCGGACTCACAAACGGCGAGGGTAACCATGGGGAGGATGTAAAAGAACTTTATTATTATCTCGATAACCTGCCCACGCATTTTTATATGCAGTATCTCTATAAATATCCAACTACGGAATTTCCCTACCTGTCGCTTAGAAAAAACAATGCACAGAGAACAAGGCAGCAACCGGAATTTGAATTATTTGACACCGGAATTTTCAATGACAATAACTATTTCGACATACTGGTAACATATGCCAAAATCAATTCGCAGGATATCTGTATTACTATTGATATTACCAATTACAGTGGAGAGGAATCTGATCTTACAATTCTTCCTTTTCTCTGGTTCCGGAACCGCTGGCTGAATCACGAAACACATACCAAACCTGATATTCAACGTGGATATTCCGGTGAGGATTTCGGTTCAGTGAAAGCATGTCATGACCGTTTGGGAGATTATTTTTTCTACTTCGAAAAAGATGCGGTGGAGTTGATGACGGAAAACGAAACCAACCGGGAGCGATTGTATGGCGAAGAAAACAGCAGCCCCTTTGTGAGAGATTCGATTTCAGATGCGGTGGTAAAAAATAATGAGCAGATGCTCGGGCAACTTAGTGAAAAACAATCAGGAACAAGATTTGCTCCCGTATACCGGTTACGGATACCCGCTGGTGGATCGCATCAGTTGCGGTTCCGGCTCAATAACTCAAAAAATGAGCAGCCATTCGGGCCTGATTTTAAAACAGTATTTGAAAAAAGAAAAAAGGAAGCCGACGATTTTTATTCAAAATTTCTTCCGGAGGATTGCACCGCTGATGCAGCTTCTGTGCAAAGACAAGCATTCGCCGGATTATTGTGGAACAAACAATTCTATCATTATGATGTGGAACAATGGCTTGAAGGCGACGCGATGAATAACAATCCGCCACAGGAAAGAAAAGATGGCCGCAATGCACAATGGCTTCACCTGAAGATTGCGGATGTACTTATGATGCCCGACAAATGGGAGTATCCCTGGTTTGCCGCCTGGGATCTTTGCTTTCAATGTATCCCTATGGCGATGATGGATCCTGTTTTTGCAAAAAATCAGCTTTTGCTCATGTGCCGCGAGTGGTATATGAGTCCGGCCGGGCATATTCCGGCATATGAATGGAATTTCAACGATGT
>JAATGW010000111.1 GCA_015654495.1 Chitinophagales bacterium | reverse complement strand
TATTTTTTAATTCCAAAAAGAGTGGAACTTGTTTCTTCTTCCTGTTAGCGGCTATTGATCAGGTTGACAATTAAGTTTATCATCAGCTCTTTATCAGTAGGATCACTTTGTGCCACTAGTAGCGCCAGTGCTACCAGACCATTGTCATTGATCTTTACTTCACCGTTCTTTTTAATACACCTATGCGTTTATTGCCGTCGCTGAAGGGGTGATTCTTACTGGTAAAATACAGCAGATGTGCCGCCTGTTCCTCAATGCTTTTGTACAGGTATTCGCCACCGAAAGTCTGTATAATGCTTCCGAGTAAACTGTTGAACCCTTCGTCTTTCCTGTTTCCGAAAAGTGCACTGGCTTGTTTTTCTTTGATCAACCTTTTTTTCAGTTCTTCAATTGCTTCAACAGCTTCATCAAAACTAATTTCGTAAGTGATATGTTCATTGAGCTGTTCATTACTTAGTCGCTGACTGTCAAATTGATTTAGCAAAATAAATCCGTGTGTGTAGTTGCTGATGATTTCCAGCAGGCCTTTAGCTTCAGAGATATTTAGTTCATCTTTGTTGCCGGATTGCTGAATAATCTGAACTACCTGCTGCAGTTGTTCCAGCCTTTGCTGATTGATTGCATAACCACTGAGAAGATAATCCTGCAGGCGTTGGGTTGCCCACTGGCGGAACTGAGTCCCTCTTTTACTTTTCACCCGGTAGCCAATGGAAATGATTACATCCAGGTTGTAGAATCTAGTCTTGTACTGTTTACCATCTGCCGCAGTTGTCAAGGATTCCTTGACAACTGATTTCTCATCCAACTCCTTCTCTTTAAAGCAATTGCGTATATGCAGACTGATATTTTGTTTTGTCTGGCTGAACAATTCCGCCATTTGAAGCTGACTTAGCCAAACCGTGCTGGCTTCAAATTGAACTTCAATCTGCGTCTGACCGTCATTACCAGTATATATTTCTATTGCATTCATTGAGGTTACAAATAAAACCAAAATTCAGATGTGTCAACCATTTTCGGAAATCTCAAACCTGAACTTTAAGAGATTTCCTTATAGTTGAAAACCTGCATATTCTCATTTTGACACCTAACTAAATCCCGCATTGCCTGAACCTTCTTAATAAAGTTTCTTTACAATTGTATGCAAAACCTGTTGACGATCCTTATCACTGGCCCTGATAAATGCGGGATAGGTTTTCTCGATAAACCTGTTAATCTCAATATTTGTTGTAACCGTATTGTGCCCATTCAGCGATACAATCCATGGAAAATAAAAAGCATTGGGTTGATAATACCTGCTGCTGACTGTAAGAGTTTCATTGTTATCATTAATAAACTCAATCTTTTTCCAGTTGGTTGTAGTGCTCCAGCCATCAGTGAGGTTTGATAAAAAATAATAGAGTGTAGTGTCACTGATTTTTTTTACTGAATCCACCAGGTTCAGTAATTTATCAAAGTCGAGATTATTCTTCGGAAAAGAAAACCTTGTTTCCTTTCCATGCTTGCGTTCCTGAAGCGAATGTTGAAAATCAAGAATATCCTTTTTACATTGTTCAAAATCCCTTGATTTAAATCCCAGATCATCGATACTTGTTAACCTGGAATTATTAAATATCGCAGGAAGACTTTTAAGAAAGTTCCTTACTTCATATTCAGATATCTCTTCATCATTATCCGGTAGCTCCCGTCCGGAATTGTTGCCATAACCAATTTCAACCCCACCGCCAAATACGCCATCATCGTTCGTATAAATTATCTGATCTGCGGTATTATGAAAACAACCCTGACTTCCCTGGCTAAAAACTATTTTCCGGATGGTTGATTTTGTAAAAGCATCAATCATTGAGGAGCCGGACCCAGCTTTCACCAGCGCCCCGGAGAAATCAAAATAAAAAAGGGAATCATTATTTTCATAGAGAACCTGGTTATCACCCGTGAGAGACACTACTCCTTCGCCCACTGAAAACGGAAAAGTAAAAAGTGAATCCCATCCACCTTCATAACCATGCTGAACAAGTGCTGTATTTTTCAAAATTCCGATTACTCCATCGCGGGTATATCCAATAACTGACGGTTTCTTTCCCGTTCTGCTGTTTTCGGCTTCTACCAACGGCCTGGACACAACGCTGTCCATTGCATCTATATGGATCATTTTATCGGCACTAACTATAAACAGATTTCCGTTTTTACATTTCGCATCATATGCAGATACCTGGTCCTGTAAAATGATCTGTGGTTTAAAACTGCCGTCGGACCGAACATAAGTTCCGTTAGTATTTCTAAAGAATAGCGCTGAATTTTCCGGGTCAGTATAAAAGTCAGCGAACTCAGGTAACCATATCCACTCAACCATATCCTTTCTGCTATAAAAAACCATGTCTTCCTGCACAACAATAAAATAATTCTTATAAATCGCTACCCTGTTTATTTCAGGCCTGCTTTCTTTGTTTGTTTTGTTATACTTATTCTGATCAAGAGGAGTGGGTAGGGATTTCCAGTTATTGCAATTGTCTTCAGTATAAGCAAGTTTATTCCAAAGAGAACCAACAATGCCCTTCAATTCCTGATTAAAAAATATAGCAGCAAATCTTTGTTTCTTATCAGGAATAGATAATTATTTCCAGGTGAATCCATAGTCGGCCGTGAACGCGATTCCACTGCCGGCAACGCTTAACCAGGCCGTTCCATTATCCAGGTTTTTTGCATCATCCACCCAACCATCCTGACCGAAATTAATTGCTGTCCATTTTGCTCCGCCATTTGTTGTATGGTATACAATATCATAATTACCCAAATTTGGCTGCTATTTTATACACTACATTTTAAAGCCTTCAGAATAGTTTTCTGTGCGTTGGAAAGGGTGACCACTTTTGAAAATTTTTGACGGGTTGCGGAATGCAATAAATTGACTTTATAAATCCCAT
>JAATGW010000765.1 GCA_015654495.1 Chitinophagales bacterium | reverse complement strand
GACCAATATTGTCAGATAGATTTTTGTTTTTTTCTTTTGTTCCGGCTATCTGCTGTTCCACATCCTGTTTATTCCGCTGCAACAACGCCAGGATATCATTATTGTTAAGCAACTCATTTCGTTCCTTTTCCAATAGATAAATCTGTTCCACATGATACGACCAGTTGATCCGGAAAAAATCTTTCACATAAAGCAGCAAACCTAATCGTTGCTTTGTGTCCCGGTTTTTCTTTTCGTCGGCTTCTACCGCCTCTATATTTTTTTCCAGCTGCGCTATCTTAAAATACAGTGCATTGACGGAGTTTTCCAGTGCCTTGATTTTTTCTGTGTTACTCCATCCCAGTACATAATTACGCCTGTCGTCAATCCTCCTGCGGTCATCTTTTGTATGGCGTATCCTTCCGCTCTTGATTAACCCTTGACTGGTTATTCCAAAAGGTACATGCTGCAAGCCGTTCACATCTGTGCAGATATAATCTCCAAAGCTTCTTTGTAAATAGGTTTCCATCCATTCATAAAAAGGAGTATCTGGTTTGATATCCAGCTTATAAACAATACTATCACTATCCAGCTCTTTGTTGAATTGAGTGTAGTTATGGAAATCTGCTTCCAGGTATGTCAATTTAATACCCTTGCCATCAGCATTTCTTAAGGGATTGTCGTTGATATATCTGCTCACACTTTTATAATGGTTTCCGGGAACCAGCATACTAATACCTGCATCGCGTAGCAATTTTTCAATGGCTCCTTCCCAGGCAGATTCATTTTCGGTTACCCGTAACAATTCACCGGCAAAAGGCAATTCTTCTTCATCAATCCGGAGATCTGTACATAACCGGGTGCGGAATTCAACCAGCCAACCTGGTATTTGTGTTTTGCGTTCCTGCAATGACTGGAGTTCCTGCCGTTCCGAATTATATTCAGTTTCCTCCTTGCGGAGTTCGCTCACATAGCCATCTCTTTGATCGCGCAATTCCGTTTCGCGTATACTGCACTGTTCATTTAAAACATTGGCTTTACTGATATTCAACTGAAAGTCATTTTCATCCTGAACAGTTTTCAGGCCGCATTGTATGGCCAACCGTTCATAATCGTCAAATTCTTTTCGTTTGGTTTCTTTATCCTGTTCATGGCGTTTAATCTCTACGGCAATTTGCTCTATTCGGGTTCCTCCATTGTTTGCAATATCCTGTAAAATGGCCTGCCTTTTATTTTCAAGATCATCCAGCTCTCTTGACTAAAGTTGCTGTTGTTGAGTCAGCTTTTCCAGCTCAGCTTTTGTATTTTCGATGGCGCTATCAAGCAGTGTCCATTTTTTCTCTGCAAACCAGGCCGGCATAGTTTCCAGCATGGCTTCAATAGATTCTATTTCAAGGCTCACAATCTCATATTCAGAACATGCTTCGGTAAGCGGTTTCAATATCTGGTATTGTTCCCTAGCGTGTGCAACGGCTGCATGTGCCTTGTTCAGATCATCAAAACGCTTCAGTAATGCTGAAATCTGGTCCTTTACATCCGTACGCTCCAGCATTTGCTCTCTTACAAAATCTGTGAGACTACTTACTGACTTCATAGAAACTGTTTGGTAAAAAAGTTCTATCGCCTTATCACTATTCATCCCAAAAAGCCTCCGGAAATGTTCGCTGTACTGGGTAAAGTTGTCGTTGAATAAATGAACACCAATGGTATTGCGCAGTCGTTTTCTGAGTTCAGTGATGTCTGCAAACTGGCTGAAATGTTCTTTGATGGTAAGTTTTGTTGTACTAATGATTAACAGCTTCTCCACTTTTCCATCCTTGCCAATCCAGAATAATTGTGCAAGGCATACATTTTCCTCATAACCCTGGTTGTGAAAATTTCCAATAATTACAGTATACGTGTTGTCGTCAGGCCGCAGATAGATTTTCTTCGCAATTTTGGTAATTTCTTCCTTTTCCTTTTTGTATTCACCTTTTACATAGCTCAACAGGTTACGTTCTTTGCCTTCAGCGCCCGCAGCTTTATTGAAAATAATTTTATTATGCGGTACCAACAGGCAGGTAAGCGCATCTACCAGTGTGGACTTCCCGGAACCTATATCACCTGTTAGTAAAGCATTGTATCCATCTGGCTGAATCTGCCAGCGGACTTTATCAAAAGTACCCCAGTTCAACACTTCCAGGTATTCAAGACGAAAGCCTGCCTGATGAGCATCTATATTGCTAAATAAATCCATGTGCTGGTACGCTTTTCTATATTAAGCTTTTTAATTTCTTTATCAAAATTGGTTTCAAATCAGGATATATTCCTTCAGGATTTTGGCGCCCGGATGCGAAACCAGATTGGCTCAGCAGACTTGACCCTGTAGCCTACTGAAATGATGGCGTCCAGATTGTAAAACTTAGTCTTGTAATTTTTGCCATCGGATGCAGTTGTTTCCAAAATGGAAATAACTGCATCTTCCTTCAACTCAACTTCTTCAAATATTTTAGACAGATGTTTACTGATGGCCGGAACGTTTACGCCAAATAATTCAGCCATTGACTTCTGCGTAAGCCACACGGTTTCATTGCCCAGTATCACCTGAACATTTACATTGCCCGTTTCGGACTGGTATAGTAAAAAGTTGATATTGTTTCCGGAAATTCTGCTCATTTTCCTTTTAGAAATTACTCAGTTGTATTTTTCTCACCTGCATATGCCTGCAATTTATTTAATGCATCATCAATCACGTCAGCATTTATAAATCCTTTGATGATGCGGTGTATCTCATAGTTTTTTTCCTGGTCTTCCAGCTTTCTCAGAAATCCAATATCAACTACCTTATTGATAGTAGAAATAATCCTGTCGTGTTGTTTTGCTTCATCCAGGGCATCTGGCAAAAAAATCTTTATCCGGCTTAGAATTTCGGGCTCGCTGATGATCGATCGTACAGTGCCGCCCTCAGCGTCCTGTTCCAATAGATATTTGCGTAATACTATACATAACAACGAAGTCAGGAAATTCAATTGTCTTTTTTCCGCCAGTCTCGGTAGTGAAGTTTCTTCCTCATCCCATTCTTTTTGACGGAGAAATGCATAACCTTCACTTTTGTCGAGAAACAATTCAAGCCCGATGGGAAGAAAATATTTTTTCACATCCGGTTCATGTTTAAGCAGGTTTTCCCATGTTTCTTTCTGATGATTGTATACAATGCCTTTCAGTAAGGCAATCAGACTTAATGAATATTCTCGTTCCATAATAAATTACCTGTTGAAAATAATGACCGGAGCCTTGATGAGATATGCTTTCCCGGCATCCTGGTTTTCTATGGTCAACTCTTCCTGCTCATCCCGGTTTACATAATGCCGGCCCTCGTTTGTAGCGATCTGGATATAGCCCAATATCTCGGCGACGCCCCGGGTCGCCGGGTGTTGACTCAATACCTCTGAGAGTGCGACCTGGGACTTGCTTCGCAAGAGCGATTTTACATTTTTCCGCAATTCATCAATGTCTACATAAAACTGTTCAAACAATGCGTTTGTATCAGTTGCCGCCTGTCCATCTTCAACATCGGTTTTCGCAAAAATTGTTTTTGCCGGGGGACTAAAAAGAGGGCGCTCCAGGATAAATGTTGGCTTAAAAAGGCCGTCCATCTCTATCCAGTTTTCCTGCCCTGCAATTGCATCTTTCCTTTCAATTATCAGATTTTCTATCTGTTCGATGCTACGGAGGATATGCCTGCTTTCAGACAGGTTTTTCTGTTCCACGAATTTTCTGAGCTGTTCTATAAGGCCGTCATTACTCCGGTTCACTTTGTCGCCGGCATCAACCAGATTGGTCTTGATGCGGTCAACGGTTTGTTCCTGCTTAATTGCTTTGATGGCAGGTATAGTATTCATTTTATCGAGAAGCATTTCCAGTTCTTCTTGCATCTGCTCACTCAT
>JAATGW010000594.1 GCA_015654495.1 Chitinophagales bacterium | reverse complement strand
TTTTTCTGCCGGGAAGTCGGGATGACGGGATGGCGAAGAAATACACGATATTATTTAATCCCGCCTGCTTTCCGGCTCCCCGCCTTACCGGCAAAAGAAGGAAGTTATATAGTAGTAGGCAGTAGGCAGTAGGAACAGCCGGCTTATGAAGATATAGTACCTATGCACTTTTCTATGTGTACTCTGTGAGTATGCACATACTTGTCCGCCGGAGCGAAGCGTAGGAGGATGTGGTTCAAAAAACCTGCGATTATCGAAAGAATTGAAACCATATCCACCTACATTTCTTTTCGGCGGACAACCAGGCAGATAGGTGACATAGAAAACCTTAGACCTTCCATGAACAGCAAAGTGAACCGTTAAGATCATACTTAACATGACACTGGTTCGCAATCAGAAAGAATAGAGATAAGATACCATCAAACCTGTTTGTATATGGATAGCAGTAGTATTTGTCAATTCTCCATTCAGCAGATTCGATTCATCAGGATTATTAAAATTGATATACTGCGGATACTCTGACGTTTTTCCGTAACTGAAAATAAATCCTGCACGAATATTCATTTTCTTCAATTGTACATTTGCTCCTAATTGTGTATGGTAGTTATTCCAGCGGGAAGTGGCAGCAATAAATCCATCAGTTCCCAGCGTCTTCATGTCGAGGTAATTGAAGTCTGTGCGGAATGATAAATAACCTGTAATATTTTTTCTTAGCTGGTAACTGAAGCCGATTGCAGCATTGGCAAGCGGTTTGCGTGCGTCTTTATATCGAAGCAGATCATATACATAGGTTTGATCAAGGGTATCTGGCCTGATAAATGAAGTCTGATCCGGCGCCACTACATTGTACTCTTTAATTTTTGCAAAATATTCCGCGGCCAGATAGAGCATGCCTTTTTTATGGAACCAGGTATAGCCGGCGCCAATGCTCAATGGCATTTTCCAGTTTGATTTCAGATCGGGCTGAAAAGTACTGGCAAGTAAACTCAGTGGCGGGACACCGGGCACCAATGCCAGATCGTTTATTTCAATATCAGCAAGGATTGATCCCTTTCCACTGATCCGGATCAACGGAAAACTTACTATTAAACCAAGGTGATGATTTGTGCCTAATTTATAATCAGCGCCGAGCTTAAATCGAATACCAATATTTCTTGCATTCACTTCATAAAAGTTTTCTACACTCACTACCGGTGGGAAAATAGTACTGTCGGTTAAATTCTGTAAGGCCCTTGCCTGTGAATGAACCATGGCGTGGTGGCGGTTGATCTTAGCCTCCATGCTGATGCCTGCAGTAAATCTTTCGCTCAGGTGCGTACCTGCGCTGATGATGGCATTTATTTCTGTAGCAAGATTTGTTGTTGTAAACTGGCCTATATACAATTCATCTCCGGGGCTATAACTGTCGTCAAGCACATTCATTAGTTTTTCGCTTCTTTTCGAAGCCTGAAACCCCATTACAGGACGGTTGAAAATTCCATAAACTATTGTAACGGGGCGTTTCAATTTCAAAGGAATTGTATGAGATGCGATCAATGGTATAATCGCGACACCTCCGGCATTCAGGTCAAATTTTTCGCCGGCACCATTTTTTATTTTGGTCGTCCTGTAGTCGTATACCGTACTGGAAATACTTGCGGCGCTCCGGTTGCTGTAAGCCAGCAGGGCCGGATTATAGAAGAAAACCCCGCTATCCCTGTTATATGAGATCACTGATCCAGGAGTGAAAAAACTACCAGGCCCATAAGCTGATGACCAATAATTGGCATCCTGTCCGCATACAGTTTCCAAAATCACACACACAAATAAAATTATCATCACGCATTTTCTTAAGATCTTATTCACAACGGGAAAAAATTGTTTTTGCATGTCCTGATTTTTTAAAACGCAGCATTGAAATTCTGATAATCCTTGTCTGAAAAACAAGGAAACATTTATTGGTCAGAGGGCATCTGTTGATTTCATTACTCAAATTTGAAATGTCCGGAGACAAGTCTGAACGAACATATAGAAACTATCACCTCAACAGCCTTATTAAAAACCATTTCCACCTGGTACAACAACTGAGTGCAGCTGGCATGATAATTTAACACCGTTCAACAAAATCGTAAAACAATTGACTTCTATGAAACAAGTATTTTTTGTTTTCGTACTCTTTTGTGAGGGTTATACAATACATGCCCAGCCACATGTGCAATTGGGAATAAAAGCGGGATTAA
>JAATGW010000338.1 GCA_015654495.1 Chitinophagales bacterium | reverse complement strand
GTATTTTATTACGTTGATACATTCTTTCCATAGCGCCGAGTACACCACCGCGTTCTGTAATACGATCAAACTCTGCAAGCACTGCTTCTTCTACCAGGTTGGTTAGTTCTTCTAACACAAAACTGCCTTGTGTAAAATTTTCTGTGTATGCAGTACCCAGCTCGCGGTTAATAATTAATTGTATGGCCATCGCTCGACGTACACTTTCTTCTGTTGGTGTAGTGATGGCTTCATCGTACGCATTTGTATGAAGCGAATTGCAATTATCATAAATTGCATATAGTGCCTGAAGCGTTGTGCGGATATCATTGAAATCAATTTCCTGTGCGTGCAGGCTGCGGCCTGAAGTCTGAATATGATATTTCAGCATCTGGCTTCGCTTATTGGCTTTGTATTTATTCTTCATTGCCTTGGCCCAGATGCGACGGGCCACCCGGCCAATCACGCTGTATTCCGGGTCCATACCATTGCTGAAAAAGAAAGAAAGATTCGGAGCGAAATCGTCGATATTCATTCCGCGGCTCAGATAATATTCAACATAAGTGAATCCATTCGACAATGTGAAAGCCAGCTGCGTGATCGGATTAGCCCCCGCTTCAGCGATATGGTATCCGCTGATGGAAACACTATAAAAATTTCTTACATCATTTTTGATAAAATACTCCTGAACATCACCCATCAGCCGCAATGCAAACTCAGTACTGAAAATGCAGGTGTTCTGGGCCTGGTCTTCCTTGAGTATATCCGCCTGCACAGTTCCGCGTACAGAAGACACAGCTACAGCTTTCAGTTGCTGATAAATTTCATCAGGTAAAATTTCATCGCCACTCATACCCAGCAATCCCAGACCCAAGCCATTATTCCCATCAGGCAGACCATTTTCAGTTGAAGGATTATTATACACCGGTTTTGGATCAAACTGATACTTATCGCCGATTTTCTCCTCCGCTGTTTTCCAGCCATTGTTTTTTTCCAGCCATTGTTCGCATCGCTGATCAATTGAAGCATTCATAAAAAACGCGAGAATAATCGGAGCCGGGCCGTTGATGGTCATGCTCACGGAAGTATTGGGACTACAAAGATCAAATCCGCTGTATAATTTTTTTGCGTCGTCAACTGTTGCGATACTCACCCCACTGTTTCCAACTTTACCATAGATATCGGGCCGGATGGCAGGATCTTCGCCATAAAGAGTGACTGAATCAAAAGCAGTACTCAATCGCTTTGCAGGCTGGTCAAGTGATACATAATGAAATCGCCTATTAGTTCTTTCAGGGCAACCTTCGCCTGCGAACATTCTTGTTGGATCTTCGCCCTCGCGTTTCAATGGAAACACACCGGCGGTAAATGGAAAATGACCTGGTACATTCTCCTGCGACTGCCATTTTAAAAGATCACCCCAATCGCTGTATTTAGGAAGTATTACTTTTCGGATAACCGTTCCCGACAGGCTCACTGATGTCATTGGCTGGCGGATAATTCTGTCACGCACTTTGTATTCGAAAAATTCTTCCTGATAAGCTTTCTGTTTTTCAGGCCAGTGAAATACCATCGCTTTACTAACCGGACTAAGCTGTTCGGTGAGCAGGTTTATCTGTTCCTTAATAGCCGATATAACATTTTCTTCTGCTGCATCTGAAAAGATTTGCAACGAACCCTGCAGCTGGTAGAGCCTGGAAGCAATAGCGGCTTGTGCATTTACCTGATCGTTATATTCTTTAACTGTTTCTGCTATTTCCGCAAGATAGCGCACCCTGGCAGGTGGAATAATAAAAGTTTTTATTGACGCTGATTTTTGGACCGCAAAAGAGATGGAAACATCCGGCAGTTCAGCAAACCGTTTAGATGTTTTAGCAGAGATAGTCGCCATCAATTTTGAAAACAATTCATTCACTCCCGGATCATTGAACTGAGATGCGATGGTTGCTATTACCGGAAGTTCTTCATCTTTTGCAGTCCATTTCGCATGGTTGCGTTTGTACTGTTTGCGTACATCCGTTAATGCATCCTGCGCACCGGCTTTATCAGATTTGTTTATAGCTATAATATCAGCATAGTCGAGCATATTGATTTTCTCGAGTTGGGTAGGGGCGCCATATTCGGGCGTCATCACATACAGGCTAACATCGCAATGGTCGAGTATACTGGCATCACTCTGACCCACACCTGCAGATTCAAGAATGATTAAATCATATCCTTCTTTTTTGCAGATATCGATGGCATCATCAACATATTTGCTTAATGCCTTGTCGCTTTCGCGTGTGGCCAGGCTGCGCATATATGCGCGCGGGTGATGAATTGCGTTCATCCGGATACGATCCCCCAACAATGCGCCGCCGGTTTTTTTCTTTGATGGGTCAACAGAAATAACTGCAATTGTTTTATCGGTATATGTATTGAGATACCGCCGTACAATTTCATCAGTAACCGATGATTTTCCCGCTCCGCCAGTAC
>JAATGW010000671.1 GCA_015654495.1 Chitinophagales bacterium | reverse complement strand
TACCTTTTGATCATCACCAAAAACCTTATGAAGGTGTTATCACAATATCCTGGTTTGAAATCAATGAAATTCGAACAGGCAGAGAAGTCCAGGCCCCAATCATCATTGGCGAGATTATTCCCGGCAAAAAATTTACAAGAATTAAAATCAACATAAGAATCACCAAAGGAAACAGAATCTTTCTGGGAATCTGGTTGGGGATTGTTGGAATTATTGCCATATCAACGGGCATCGGAATTATAAAAAAATTGATAGCAGGTCAGTCCGGCCTGGGAACCGGAGATGCAGTCCCTTTTGTAATACTATTTGTTACTTATCTGATCGTTTTCGGAAGCTATTTTTCCACACCTCAGAATCAAAAGAATTGCTGATTAAAATTCTTGAATCAGAATACAGGGAAGAGTAATCCGGGAAGATCGCTAAGAAACCTCACAGTCCTAACGACCTGGCACCTTCACCCGGCACGACTTATTTTAACCCCATAACTACCATGAAAATCGTATATTTGATTTACGTTTTACATGGTAAATATGGACATAAAAAGAGAGATAGCGATTGAATTTCAGGAATATGTGCAAATTTTCCCTGCAATAGGAATTACCGGGCCCCGCCAGGTTGGGAAAACGACCCTGGCAAAGCAAATGCAAGGTCAGAAGGAGTTTTTATACCTGGACCTGGAACGGCGAGCTGATCGTGACAAACTGAAATCAGATCCCGCATTTTTTCTTTCACAGTTCAGCGACCGGTCTGTGATCCTGGATGAGATCCAATTCATGCCGGAACTTTTTGCAGAACTGAGAGGAATTATCGATGCCGATCGGAGACCCGGGCGATTTGTTATTCTGGGCTCGGCTTCTCCGGATATCCTGAAGGGAAGTTCCGAAACCCTGGCAGGTCGTATTGGCTATCTGCAGCTCACTCCATTTACCTTGCAGGAAGTGGATAATCAGCAGGAACTGTGGTTACGCGGTGGTTTTCCATTGTCATATCTGGCAAATTCAATTAAAACCAGTGCAGCATGGCGGCGCAATTTTATCAGCACCTATATTCAAAGAGACCTTGGCCTGCTGGGACTGCAAACAGAAGTACAGGTGATGGAACGATTCTGGCGGATACTGGCATCCGCACAGGGTAATCTGCAGAACGCAGAAAACCTGGGTCGTTCTCTTGGCGTCAGCAGGCCAACAATAACGCGTTTTATCGACTTTCTCGAAGCTGCATTCATGATCCGCGTACTACGGCCATGGTTCAGAAATACCGGGAAGCGCCTCGTGAAATCACCTAAAATATACCTGAGAGACAGTGGCATTCTTCACAGTTTATTAAACCTGGAAACATATGACGCCCTGATAAATCATGTACAGGTGGGATCGTCCTGGGAAGGCTTTGTGATTGAACAGATCATCAATTGCGCCGGGCGGGATATACAAGCCTGGTTTTACCGGACACAGCAAGGTGCAGAATGCGATCTGATCCTTGAAAAGAATGGAAAAGTGTCAGCAGCGATTGAAATTAAACTCGGAACCGATCCCAATGCCAGTAAAGGGTTTCGGATTTCGATGGAAGATACTGGTGCAGCTCATGGCTATATCATCGGCCACGGCGAGGAAACCTACAAAATAGATGAAAATATCACTGTGACCAACCTGCCTCATTTCCTGAAAAATTTCCTGCATAGTTAAACAACTGACAAGTCTTTATAAGTTGTTTTATTACAAATGGTGAACTTAAAATATGTTGGTTCTTATCCATGCAATTCTAAAATTGAATTTTAGAATTGCATGGATAATTGAAATAAGCGGTAATCTCCTCCCCGTACACCCACCGTCTCATTTCCGTACACCCCACCCCCACCCCATCCCGCCCAAACCCTTATCCAGCAAGGCTTTCCATTCTGGCACAATTCCGGCAATCAATTTCCCGGATAACTGAACTTCCGGCCTTCCTTCGAAAATTGGAAGGACATGACAGATAGAAAGGAAATATATACTGAAGAATCATTTAACAATCGCCTGGCGAGACCTGACCAGAAGAAAGGCCGGAAGTTTAACCTCGGAGGTCTTAAACCCCGAAGGTTTTTCTGTCGGGGTCTTAAGACCTGTAGAGTTTTACCTCCGAGGTTTATAAATAGGAAATATATGCTGAAGAATCACTTAACAATCGCCTGGCGCAATCTGACCAGAAGAAAGGCCGGAAGTTTTATCCATATTTTCGGGCTGACCATCGGCCTCAGCCTCTGTATCGTGATCTGGCTCATTGCCAGTTTTGAGCTGAGTTTCGACAGTTTTCACCCGAGCCGGGTTAATATTTATCGCGTCACCGGGCATATCACCGATAAAAACGGAAAGAAGAACCCCTTTGGATTTGTGCCTTATGCAGTGCCTAAAACCATACGGGAAGAAATCGCGGGAATGAAATCCGTAGCTGCCCTGGTGAATACCGAAACGGCCGTACTGATACCAACAGACGATGCCGAACCCCGGAAATTCGAGGCCCGCAACTGGGGCGTAGATCCGGCTCAGATCGTTTTCACCGAACCACAGTATTTCGACATCTTCAAATACAACTGGCTGGCCGGTAATCCCGGTACCGCACTGAATGAACCCTATTCGGTTGTGCTTACCCGTGAAAAAGCGGAAAAATATTTCGGCATTCTTCCTGAGGCAGACTTTCTGGGCAAAGAAATCATCTACCATGACAGCATCCGTGCAAAACTCACGGGTATCGTCGAAAGCTTTAAAGGCAATACTGATCTGACTTTTACGGATTTTATTTCTTACAGTACCATCCCGGTGAGCGTGGCAAATAAATCAATTAACGTAGATGAGTGGAATGATATCTGGTCCGCTTCCCAGGCTTTTGTGCTTCTTCCGGAAAAAACAGATCCCAATCGCTTCAACGCCCAATTCAAATCTTTCAGCGATAAACATTTCAAAGACGATTTTAAATTCGTCCCTACCCTGCAGCCGCTGAGTGACCTGCATTTCAATGCCGACTTCCGCGATAACTATTCACGACAGGCGCATAAACCGACCCTCTATGGATTGCTCGGCATCGCCGTTTTTATACTGATCATCGCCATCATCAATTTTATCAACCTCACCACCGCACAGGCTTTTCACCGCGCGAAAGAAGTAGGTGTTCGTAAAGTACTTGGCAGCGACCGGAAAGCATTGGTGTTTCAGTTTCTAACGGAAACATTTATCATTACATTGATCTCCATCCTTCTCGCCATTGCACTTGTTCCCAACCTGCTGCAGATTTTTAAAGATTTTATTCCGGCCGGTGTAGCATTTGAGTTTAGTGCGAACAATCTTTTATTTCTGACGGGCATACTTTTTCTGACTACTATTATTGCCGGCATATATCCAGCAGTTTCGATGTCATCATTACTCCCGGCGATTACACTGAAAGGAAAAAACCTGCAGATTGGTGGACACCAGTATCTACGTCGCGGACTGATCGTGTTTCAGTGTGCGATCTCGATGTTGTTTATTCTCGGTACACTCTTCGTAGGTCAGCAACTGCATTATATGCGGAGCAAGGACCTTGGCTTTAGCTCGGAAGCCGTACTCACGATCCATGCACCTCGTATCCGTGAAGTACAAACCAATGTGCTTTACCAGAAGATCAAAGCCATTCCTGCTGTTGAGGATGCAACACTGCAGATCTTTGAACCGATGGGGATGAATTTCGGAGTTGACAAAATTGTATACCGCGGTGGAAAAGAGCTAAAAGAAATTGGCGCTGCTTATAAAATGGGTTCCGATAATTTCATTCCCTTCTATAAAATGAAATTGATTGCGGGCCGTAACCTGAACAAATCTGATACTGCAAATGAGTTTGTTATTTCTGAAGGTCTGGCAAAACAGATGGGCTTCCAGACACCCGATGCTGCCATTAATCAAATGGTGGAATGGCATGATAAGAATTACCCGATAGTTGGTGTTATTGCGGATTTTCACCAGCTGAGTATGCATGAAAAAATGCCGCCGACATTTATTACTGTCGCAAAAAACCCACGTGATATTGCAGTACGGTTAAAAGATAAAAACCTGAAGCACTCTGCTGAAACAATTGATCAGATCGCAGCGGCATGGAAATCAGTTTATCCGGAAATTCCTTTTACATATGAATTCCTGGACGAGAGCCTGGGACAGTTTTACAAACAGGAACAGAAAACATCGTTACTTGTGAATATGGCTGCGCTAATCTCGGTGATTATTTCATGCCTGGGTTTATATGGATTGAGTGTGTTCATTGTTCAACGCAGGTATAAAGAAATTGGTATCCGTAAAGTTTCCGGTGCAACATCAATTAATATCGCGCGTCTGATTTCAAGTGAGTTTGTGTGGCTGATGCTGATAGCTGCGACGATTGCATTACCAGTAGCTGGATATTTTGTACATGAGTGGCTGATGGATTTTCAATACAGGATAGAAATGAAGTGGTGGGTTTATGGTGTTGCGGTGTTAGCAGGTGTTTCTGTGGTAGTGCTGGCGGCGGGAGTTGAGGCGTTGAGGGCGGCGAGGGCGAATCCGGTGAAGGCGTTGCGTACTGAATAGGCAAAAGGCAAGAGGCAAGTGGCAAAAGGGAGCAGCCAAATACAAAAAAGCAGGAGTAAGGAGTAAGCAGGCAGTCTCCCTATCAGCGCGACGCTAATGTTTCGCTGAAAAATAACTGAAAATCTAAATCGTTGATTTTCAACTGCCAAATTTTCTAGTTATATGGTAGGAGAAGTTTTTAGTGTTTAGGGAACAGACAGATTGAACCACGTAGACAAATGCAAAGGCAGGAGTAAGGAATAAGCAGGTAGGAGAAGTTTTTAGTGTTTAGAATTGAATCACATAGGTAAATACAAAGGCAGGAGTAAGGAGTAAGCAGGCAGGAGAAGTTTTTAGAATATAGGAACAGCCAGATACATAGCCGGGAAGGAGGTGAGAACGCCTGCCCGACGCAACTAAGTGTAGGCGGGGGAAACAACCGTTAATTGTAGGGACGCGATGCATCGCGTCCCTACAATTAAAAACAAAAAAAATAACCACTAACAACGTCATGAATTACGCAACCTAACGTAGAACGTAAAACGTAGCACGTAAAACTTAAAACTCAGCGTATGCTCAAAAACTACTTAATTACCGCCTGGAGAAATCTCTGGAAAAACAAAACCTTCTCCGCCATTAATATCGCCGGGCTGTCGCTCGGCATTGCTGCTTTTTTGCTGATCACAAATTATCTGCGTTTTGAAAACAGCTATGATGATTTTCAATTAAAGAAAGATCGCATCTACCGCATACCGATGGTTATCGCGGAACAGGATGGTAAGGAACAGACTTTCGCCTTTACCTTCCCCGCAGTTGCGCCCGCTATGAAAAAAGATTTCCCGG
>JAATGW010000528.1 GCA_015654495.1 Chitinophagales bacterium | reverse complement strand
GATGATGAGGTCAGCTCTTTCAGCCGCAGATAAAGTTGCTAGTTTCATAACCTAGAATTTTATTTCTTTAGTTCAAGAGCCGGCAAAGGTTGATGGGCCGGCTGGTATTTTTTGCCAAGCCATTGTGCAATACTGGCAGCTATCTGGCCCTGTTGATATTGCGCCGCAGTTTTTGCCTCCCCGATTGCAGGAACTGAAGGACCAATTGCGGCAATCCATATTTCGCCCGCGTTGTGAATTTTTTCACCGTGATGTTTCCAGTTTCCACCTTCGGCTGAGCCTCGCCCATGATCTGTTGTAATGATCAAAGTTGTTTTATCTGCATAACCGGGAGTGGCCTGAATAAAATTCCAGATCTGGTGAATCCAGTCATCCGCATGTTGCGCCGCATCAAGATAAAAATCATACATGCCTCCGTGTGCGAATTCATCCGTATCTCCAAATCCGAAGTAAATAAGTTTCGGTTTATTAACTTTCATATATTCAAAAGCAATATGGAAAGTAGCCACATCCAGTCTTTCACCACCGTGAAATATGATCGGCATTTCATGTTGCATTTTATTAAAAAGCTGCTGTCTTTCGGTAAGATTTCCGCGCAGATCACGAAAACCATCATTCAAAACCAACCCGCTACGCGCTTCGTTGAATATTGAAGCGTACACATCCCATGATCCGAATACAGCCACCTTAGCCTTGTATTCCGGCATTTTATTCAGGTATTCAAAAACCGTTTCATTGGGATTGGGAATTTTATCGTTGGAATTGACATTGGTATCGGGATAGCCCGTAAAAATTTCATTATAGCCCGGATAGGAGAACCAGTAACGATTCGCATTATTCACTTTGTTGTTGTACACACGGTTCCCGAGTAACATGCCTTTCGAAGCAATTTCTGTCCAGAAAAAAGGCATCAGTTTTTTTCTCCTTTCAATAGCAGTCGGTGCCCAGAAATGGCTTTGAGCATATTTGTAACTATAAACCGCCGTGGTATCAAAACACAGTAGGCTATCAGCACCACCAAAAATTTCCTGCCAGCGCATGCCATCGAGGGTTACAATAACAATATTTTCTGAATTTTTCGTTTGTGCCACACAGTTGCCAAACAACAAAAGGTAGATAAAACCCGGAATAAATTTTTTCATTGAGATTAATTATTTTTTACTGATGACTTGTGTCCGGATTTTGACTGGTAGGGCCCGAACACAGATTTTACCGGCATTTCAGGTGAGCTATCATCCAAAATTATGATATAGTAATTTGCTCCGCCTGGCATAACACGCACAACGATATGCCCCTGCTGACTTTTATATGATCTGTCAATTAAAGATCCGATTACAATGCGGTTTGCTTCCAGCATATTGGTGGCAAAAAGATCCCTGGGGCCATCGTACAGATATTTACTTGTCATTCTTATCAATACTTCATGACCCGGATGATCAGCCGACCAGCTTTGCCCGATCCAGATACGTGGTTTTAAATTCCTGACCATTGTTTCATTAATGGCATCACGGTTTCCATGATGATCCATCGTTGCAATATCCACTTCGCCAATGGCAGTGGCAATTGCCGACTCCGTATCCCGTAAAGGATTATCTCCGGCGATCAGGTTTCCCGGATTATCTCCACCATTATAGTATTTGAAAGCGCCATAAGAAATCGTAATTGCAAGACTTAAACTGTTTTCATCAGGCCATGTTGCGGGATCAGCTTTTATCACTCCCGGAAAATGGTTCTGTACAATACTATCTTTACCAGTCCAGATCCAGCCGTTTGATTTTACATTCTGAACAAAAAAATCCGGGGCTGCGAGCTTTGCATTTTTCTGTACAAACTGAGTCCTGCTTCCGGCCCTGAACTTCTCCAGTTTCATTCCCTGTTTTTTCTTCGCCACGATGAATGATTCATAGTTCTCAAATGATTTATCAAAATTTATCTCTACCCTTTTGTCCTTTTTCTCCGTTTTAAAATCAAAAGGAAAATCAAAATCCGGAGAGGCCCGGTCTGCAAGAACATTGATCGGTATAATTTCTCCTACACCGGTTATTCCAGATAAAACATAATTTCCATTTGAGGAAAGAGGCGCATCGGGATACCAGGCTCCGAAATGATCATCGTGAAAATGGGAAGTCAGGGCATAGTCAATTTTCAATATTGCACTGGAAGGAAGTATTCTGCGGATATACCAGCAAATCCACTCATATGGTTTTTTTGAGCTATCTGGTTTTATCTGTGAATTCCTTGCTGTGTACACCCTTGGATCAATTGGCGGAATTTCACCCGCATCAAAAAGCATATTGGTCCCGTCGGGAAAAATAAAAAAAGCCGCGCTGCCTCTACCCGTATTGATATGATGCAGATCCAGAAAACCCGGCTGCCATGGCGGCAAAGTTTTACCCGGCTCTGCAATCTGAGCGGGGAGTTTAAAATTCAACAGTGAAATAAAAAAAATAAACAGGATAGAACGCATCGGGAATAAAAATAAAAATGATGGAAGCGGAAACGCAACCGCTTCCATCGGCAACAACTAACTAACTAATAAACCCAATTACTGAAGCAGCCAGATTTTTGTATTGATATCATCAGTACCTCCCTGCCTTTCCACTGCTGCCTGCCTGTTGGCAGTATTCAGCGATTGTTCAGAGAGCGGATAAATATATCTTACCGGTACTTTGTTATTATTCAGGTTAGCCGGACCAGGTACAATCGCTGGCATTCCGGTTCTGCGCCAGTCGAACCATGCTTCAAGACCATTGAAGTAGAGTGCG
>JAATGW010000730.1 GCA_015654495.1 Chitinophagales bacterium | reverse complement strand
TAAAGATTGAAGCGGCAATTGCCAACAATTCTTCTGAGATGCAGGTTATGCGGGAATTCCGCGTGATCCTGGAATCATTATACCGTCAGCTGACAATTACGGATAACCGCAGTTTCAGCAACCTCTATGGCAGGATTGAGTACGTGCATGATAAACTGCAGGTGACCGGATTGATGAAAGAGCAGGTGAATTCTCTGCGCATCCTCACCAATAAGTGTGCGCATGATGATATTCAAATCACCCGCGATCAATTTTTGCTCAGTCTGAAAACAATTGCACTTGCTGTAAATTATTTTTCTGAAGTGGCGGTTCCATCTGTACTTAGAAATCTCTATGCCGAACTGGGTGACAGATTATTTGTGCGTGAGCAAGCAAGGCCAGTAGAACTGATTGAAGAACTGAAAGTATTGATACTTTCCGTAGGTCCGATGCAACAGTTAGCAAGCGGTACTTTAAATTTTACAGTTCATTGTCGGGAAGAGTCGATCGGTGATTTTGATCTTCAGTTATGGCAATCTCAGCAGAATGACCTCTCAGTTCTGCAGCCAATCTTAAAACCCTGGCAAACACTAAATGTGATCAATTGCCGAAAAACGGCTGCCCGAGAGAATCATTACAGCTCCGGAGTAGAAACACAGATTGTACTGGAACCGGATTTATTATTAGACATTAGTGAGCTGGCTGAATGTTTTGGAAACAACGTTGCTTTCCCTTCCATATATTTCCTAAAGAAATTACTGCCTCAAACCTATAGTCTGCCTGCATTTCAGGGTAATATGGTTAATACGTTACTTGACGAATGTATCCGTTCGGCAAATCCTGATTTCAAACCAGCCTTTCAGAAAGCGGTGGCTGAAAATGTTTTCCAGGCAGCTGTATTCGGGCGCGAAAAATTAAACGAGGTCTATAAAACTATCAAGGAGAAGCACTGGAATAATGTGGTTAATGTCACGAACGAGTTACGCGGCCAGCAGGTTCGCATCGAGCCGACATTCTATTCAGCAAAATATGGATTGCAGGGGCGACTTGATTTATTGGTAGAAGATGATCAGCAAAAGAATAGTAAAGATATCTATGAGTTAAAAAGTGGTAACCCACCTGATAACGGAACCTGGAAGAATAACCAGATGCAGGTGGTTGGATATAATATGTTATTGAAATCGACTTTTGGAAAACAACGTACAGGTTCATCCGCAGTTTTGTACTCGGCGTCTACAGGTGAGCCTTTGCGAAATGTGACGAATAATATTCTTACAGAGAACGATTTGTTGCGGGTAAGGAACGAGGTAGTTGCTGGTATTCTGCAACTCGCTTCCGGAAATTATGAGTGTCTTGAGCTGATATGCAGGCTCAATACGGAGAACATGTCGTTTTACTCAAAGGCTGACCAGGAGCGGTTTTGTATGGCCTATTCAACGGCATTGCCTTTACAAAAAACTTATTACAAGCAATACATTTCATTCATTTTCCGCGAATGGCTCAATACAAAATGCGGCATTTATTCTTCGGCCGATCGGGAAGAGGATGGTGAAGGATTTGCGGCTTTATGGCTGAATGAAGAATATGAAAAACAGCGCGATTTCAACATCATCAATTCACTCAGCTATAAAAATTTTGATGCAGAAACAAGTGTGGTGACTTTTGACATTGCTATGCAGATCAATCACAATTTCCGGCCTGGTGATACGGTATTATTGTATCCCAGGACTAACGAAAAACTTGCGCCTTTACAACAACAGATTGTCAAAGCAAGATTGGATGGTATTCAGTCGAAGCGGGTTGAGATCTCTCTCAATAACCGCCAACTGGATGCCTCTTATTTCTCGCGAAGTTCCAATTGGGTATTGGAGCACGATATCTATGAATCGAGTTACTGGACGCAGACGCGAGCATTGTTTAATGTTCTGCTTACAGGATATGCGGATAAGTTCAAACTCGTAAGTGGTACTCAAGAACCTCAGGCTACGAATGAAAACAAATTATCCGCAGACGGACTGAATGAAAACCAGGTGCAGATTATTCAGCGGGCATTGGCTGCAAAAGATTATTACCTGATTCAGGGGCCGCCAGGAACCGGGAAGACTTCCACTATATTAACCAGGCTTACGCAGGAATTATTGAAAAAAGAAGGGGCTGTAGTTTTAGTTGCATTCACAAACCGGGCAGTGGATGAAATCGCAACGCGGCTGAAACAAAAGAATATTGAATTCATCAGGTTGGGTAGCCGGCAATCGGAAGCAGAAAATCATTTACGCGAACTGACGCAAAGCGGAGATATTGTAAAAGCCACAGAGTTCATCAAAAAGCACCGGATCTTTCTCGGCACAGTAGCTACGATGTCCGGCCGATTGGAGAATCTCAGACAACTCAGACCCGACCTGAATACATTAATTGTGGATGAAGCCTCACAGCTCACAGAACCGCAGGTGATCGGCATGGTGCTGGACTTTAAGAAATTTATCCTCGTTGGAGATCAGAACCAGTTACCACCGGTAGTTGCCCAGGATGATAGCTTTTGTACTGCTGTCTCGAAGGATTTGCAGGCAATCGGAATATCAGATCTGCGTGTATCCCTTTTTGAGAGGCTGATGAAAAATGCAAAACAAAAGGGCTGGCATCATTGCTGGAGGATGCTGAATACCCATTTCCGCATGCACAAGGATATTGCGGGATTGATTAATCACTGGTATGGGAATCAACTGGTTTGCGGAACAAAAGAGCAAGAGAATGGCAATATATTTCATGGAGAAACCGTTGATGACATTCTCCTGCGACTCAACAGCAGCCGCACTGTCTTTATCCCCAGCCCCACTGAAGCTACACCGAAATATCATCGTACCGAAGCGGAGCGTGTAGTGAAGATCTTAAAGTTTTTAAGAAAAACATACGGAAAGGATTTTACTACAGAAACAGTTGGTGTTGTAACTCCCTGGCGTACGCAGATCGGACTGATCCGTCAACTGATCGGTGATGATGAAGAATTGCAACAGTTGCACATTGATACGGTTGAAAGATTCCAGGGATCGGAGAATGATATCATTATTGTTTCGATGGCGGTTTTTCATCCGGGGCAGTTGGTGATGTTGAATAGTAGAGGTGTTTTTGAGTACACTGATGCCAATGGAGGATTGCAAAAGGTTGATGTGGATCGGAAGATGTTGGTGACATTGAGCAGGGCGAAGAAGCAGGTGGTGGTGTTGGGGGATGAGAGGGTAATGAAAGAAAAGCAATTTGATTAATCACTTGTTTATTGCCATGGGATCAAACTAACAATTTTTTTCGAAAAACGAAGTCTCAAATTGATAATAAAAAACTGAAATATCAATGGAATTAAGGGATGATTTTATTCAGAAAATAAGTCATTTGAACGGGAAAAAAGTGGAGCTCACAATTTTTCAGATTACCAAAGACAATCATCCACTAGGTTTACTAGGAGCAATGCTAATGGGGCAGGAGCAAATTGAGAGAATAAGAAATGCAGATGTTGAATACTCTGGCCAAAATGGAATTACAGTTGTGGATGCAATTATGGAAATGATACCATCTTCGGATGGATACTATTTGATGTTTATTGCAAACAATTCAAACTGCAATTGTATCGAAATTTTCAGACCTGAACCTCCCATGGAAATTGAGGGAATAGATATGTCGTTATGGTGGAGTTATCATCCTCTTTCTCAATTGGAAATAGACAAAACAAAAATCATTTCCAAGTTGTTCAAGCCTTCCATTTCTACTTTAACCGGTGACTGCCATCCTATTAGAGAAATTCTTGTCAATCAGATTCGACACTGCATATAACCTTTCATCTACCTGGAAATTTGGGAATTACAATAAAATTAAACTTCAATTATTTATGTTTGACAGCTTTGAGCCATTCTTAAAATTGACAAAGACAAGCTTTTCATTTCAAGCATCGAGGTATGAAGGATGGAAAGGTGGTCAAATTTTTAGACAGGGGAAATCAAACGCAATAATTTCCGCAACAGTAATTGGAGAAAACGGTGAAGAAAGAGTGGCAGTAGACATTTCCGATCATAAGTTATTTGACATAATTGCGAACATAAATGTGTTTGATGAATTTATTACTTCCAGGGATAGGCTTCAATTAATTGTGATACCTATAGAAACAAACTCATCTAATGTTGCAATAGAGTTGTTCAAAATGAATATCGGAGCGACCAGGCAAGTAAAACATTTTGCAAAGAATGAGCCCTTTTGTTGTAATATTTTTCTCATGAATAGAAGTATCGCAAAAATTACTTTTTCATTTAGTAATCCAGAAATGCTATTAGAATTTTATAATGACTAATTCAGGAAGAGCAACTAACATAAAAACTTTTTTGGCCTTACTTGTAGTTTCACAAAGTATCTTTTATTTATAAAAATTGCCGGGTTTCAGAATTGGTTATGCAACACTGGAAAAAATGTTTAATCTTAAATTAAATGAATAGTATGAACACCGATCTAGCTTACATCTTCAAGGATGCTCGGAATTTGCTAAACACGTGGAAAATGAGGTATACGCCACAGGAATACCCTTACAAAGTCGTTCTGAATATTTTTTATAAAAAGTATACTATTGAAAAAATCTGGCCCATGATTATCAATCGGGGTTGCAAATCTTTTGATGAAGCGTATGAACGAAACGCGCAAATTTATTCTCAAACCGCTCCACTTGAAATTGTCCCGATTCTGGAGGCAAATCTTCGTGCCAACCAGCCAGTATGTCGAATTAAATTTTCCGACTTTCAATCTTACATACAATCAGCGGCACAAGGAAATGCAGATGCGATTAGAGGAATTGAATACACTTATATGTTAAATAGATTTTTGGACGAATTGGTCATGTTGTGGATTGCGCTTGTAAACTCTGGTGAGACGAAAATAAGCGCAGTTGCTAAACTGACTGGAGCTGTCATCGCTGCAATGCCGATTAATAGTTATTTAGAAATTGAGCAGATACTTGATCAACTTGGAACTGAACAGTACCTCCAGAGCTATCTTTTAAAAGAAATTAAGAATCAACTTTAAGCCAATCTGCGCATTAAAGAGACTGCATTTACCTTAACCATGAGGTTAGTTTTCTGACAAAAGGTTTAATTTCCAGATTTTATAAAAAGACCTGTACATATTACAAAATGAACGTTTTTAATCTCCACGCTGAAATCATGAACGATTACAAAGCTTACATCGAGAGCTTTGTAAATATCGAAGACGATAGAATCAAACAGAAAGTTCAGGAAGAAGTTTCCAATGGAAAACTCTGGCCTGCACCATTGTTGCAGTTCAATCCCAGTTTTACGCAGGGGCAATTGCTTAAGGACCTGATTGCGGCTGGTAAAATCCATTCGGAAATGGATAATGTCTTCAGAGGCTACAAATTATATAGACATCAGGTAGAAGCGCTTGAACTAGGAGCAAATGGTGAGAATTTTACTGTTGTTTCAGGTACGGGGTCTGGCAAATCACTAACCTATATATCTACAATCCTCGATTATTTATTCAAAAATCGACAGAAAACAAAAGGGGTTACTGCAATTGTAGTTTATCCGATGAATGCATTAATAAACTCGCAATATTTGGAGTTTGGAAAGTATGCTGAACAATACAAATCAAATACAGGAAGGGATTTTCCTATAACAGTAAAAAAGTATACGGGCCAGGAATCAACCGACGATAAAAGGGAAACTGTTTTAGATCCTCCCGACATATTGCTCACGAATTATGTAATGCTTGAATTAATATTAACCAGAAATACAGAAGAAAACCTCAGGAAGAAAATATTTGAATCACTGCGTTTTCTGGTTTTTGACGAATTACATACCTATCGGGGCAGACAAGGTTCCGACGTGGGTTTACTTGTCAGGAAACTCAATGCTCAATGCGCAAATAAACTGGTGAGTATAGG
>JAATGW010000610.1 GCA_015654495.1 Chitinophagales bacterium | reverse complement strand
TGTTGTGTATCTGCGCTGGGCACAGGATGCTGCGGAAGCACATTGGCTTGTGCTATCTGATGCGGATACCCGAAATGAAAACGTATGGGTAGTTGTGAGTCATGAAATCGATTAGAAAGCTCCGGCTTTTTTGGACGAAGAGTTGACAATTCTAACCTGGGTGGGTGAATCTGCAGGTGTAAGATTAATCCGCTATGTTGATATTTATAGTGAATCCGGAAAAATTTCAGCCATGGTTAAAACAACCTGGTGCCTTGTTGATGCACATACGTTAAAGCCTAAACGAATAAACGACGAGCTTGCGCAACTCTTCTTACGTTAAACGTTTTACGTTAAACGTGTTTTAGTGTTTAGTTCTTAGTGAAAAAGCCACCCGTTTCTGGCGGATGGCTTTTAAAAATATGCTGATTAAAATCAGTTGTCAAATTTCAGGTCGAGACCCAGACCTCTTAATTCATGTACAAGTACATTAAAAGATTCGGGTATACCTGCGCGTGGGATATTATCTCCCTTAACGATTGACTCGTAGGTTTTGGCCCTTCCGATGATATCATCAGACTTCAGCGTCAGCAATTCCTGTAAAATGTTGGATGCACCATATGCTTCAAGTGCCCAAACCTCCATTTCACCAAAACGCTGTCCACCAAACTGAGCCTTACCACCCAACGGCTGTTGTGTAATCAAACTGTATGGCCCGATTGAACGTGCGTGCATCTTATCATCCACCATATGGTGAAGTTTCAGCATGTAGATTATACCAACTGTTGCCTTCTGATGGAAACGATCACCGGTTTCACCATCGTAAAGATAGGTATGTCCATAATTTGGCAATCCTGCTTTAGCGATCAGATCAGTGATTTCGCTAACAGAAGCACCATCGAAGATCGGTGTAGCGAAACGAATTCCGAGTTTTTCACCAGCCCATCCAAGGATGGTTTCATAGATCTGACCCAGGTTCATACGGCTTGGTACACCTAATGGATTCAGAACAATATCCACCGGAGTTCCGTCTTCAAGGAACGGCATATCTTCAGCACGAACGATCTTCGCAACGATACCCTTATTACCATGGCGACCTGCCATCTTATCACCTACTTTCAGCTTACGTTTTACCGCGAGATAAACTTTAGCCAGCTTCAATACACCCGCAGGTAATTCATCACCGATAGAAATATTGAACTTCTCTCTCTTATAGCGACCGAGTTCTTCGTTGTATTTGATATTGTAGTTGTGCAACAGTGTATTGATGGCATCATCAATTTTTGCATCACCTGTCCAGCCCAGTGGGTTGACATTCTGATAGTCAATGCCAGTTAGGTTTTTTGCAGTGAATTTTGCTCCTTTACCAATCAATACTTCGCCAAAATTATTGGAAACACCAGCTGAATTTTTTGTACCTACAAGAACCTGCAGTTTGTTAATCAGCAATTCCATCAGGTCTTTTTCATTCTGCTCGTGGATCTTTTCCAGCTTTTCAATAGAAGCTTTCTCACGCACTTTAGCGTTCTTATCTTTCTTAGCGCGCTGGAATAATTTCTTTCCTATCACAACACCTTCTGTTCCGCTCGGAGCTATCAGTGAGGCATCTTTTGCATCACCGTCTTTTTCACCGCAGATGGCACGTTGAAGTTTTTCATCGGGTGTGAGGTCGCTCTCACCTTTTGGCGTGATCTTACCGATAAGAATATCACCTTCTTTCACGATTGCACCGATACGGATAATACCATGCTGATCGAGATCTTTCGTTGCTTCTTCTGAAACGTTCGGAATATCCGGCGTCAGTTCTTCCTCACCCAGTTTTGTATCGCGTACCTCAAGTTCAAATTCAGAAATATGTACAGAAGTAAACAGATCCTCACGAACCACTTTTTCATTGATTACAATGGCATCCTCGAAGTTGTAACCTTTCCAGGGCATAAATGCCACTTTCAGGTTTCTTCCGAGGGCGAGTTCACCATTCTTCACAGCATATCCTTCGGTAAGAAAATCGCCGTCTTTTACGCGCTGTCCTTTGTGAACTGCGGGTTTCAGCGTGATACTGGTTTCCTGGTTTGTTTTGATGAATTTAGTAAGCCTGTAGACTTTCAGATCGTCTTCAAAACTCACGAGTTTCTGAGATTCGTTCCTTTCGTAACGAACATGAATCTCATTAGCATCCACAAATTCAACAACACCCTCTCCATCAGCGTGAATCTGAATACGTGCATCACGGGCTGCTTTTCCTTCAAGGCCTGTACCTACAATCCGCGCATCAGGCAGGATCAACGGAACGGCCTGGCGCTGCATGTTTGATCCCATCAACGCACGGTTGGCATCATCATGCTCAAGGAAGGGAATGAGGGAAGCACTCAAACCAACAATCTGGTTTGGAGCAACATCCATATATTCAACTTCACCTGGTTCAAGGATCGGGAAGTCACCTGTTTGCCTTGCTTTAATTTTATCTTCAACGAACTGTCCATTTTCATCCAATGGAATATTTGCCTGCGCAATTTTTGCCGTATCCTCTTCCTCCGCACTTAGATAATTCAGTTCTTTTGTGTCTACTTTACCATTCTCAACCTTTCTGTAAGGTGTTTCTATAAAGCCCATCTCATTGATCTTTGCATGTACGCAAAGTGTTGAGATAAGACCAATGTTCGGACCTTCCGGAGTTTCGATTGTACAAAGACGACCATAGTGTGAATAGTGTACGTCACGAACCTCAAAGCCTGCGCGCTCACGACTCAAACCACCAGGCCCGAGTGCGGAGATACGACGCTTGTGTGTGATTTCACTCAATGGATTCGTCTGATCCAGGAACTGGCTCAGCTGTGAAGTACCAAAGAAGGAATTGATCACAGAAGAAAGTGTACGTGCATTGATCAGGTCAACAGGTGTAAACACCTCATTATCCCTCACATTCATTCTTTCACGGATGGTACGCGCCATACGGGCAAGACCAACACCAAACTGAGCATATAACTGTTCGCCCACAGTACGTACGCGACGGTTACTCAGGTGATCAATATCATCTATTTCCGCTTTACCGTTGGTAAGGCGAACGAGATATTTAATGATTTCAATAATGTCTTCCTTGGTCAGTGTTTTCTGATCCAGTTTATAATTCAGATTCAGTTTACGGTTGATCTTGTAGCGACCAACTTCACCGAGATCATATCTCTTATCAGAGAAGAATAATTTGTCGATAATACCACGGGCAGTTTCATTATCCGGAGCATCGGCACCACGCAACTGTCGGTAGATATGCTGAACTGCTTCAAGTTCTGAGTTTGCTGAATCCTTATTCAGCGTATTGTAAATGATGGCATAATCTCCACTCATTTCTTCTTTCTGAATGAATACGCTTTTCACGTCCATATCAGTCATCATATCGATAGCTTCCTGGTCAAGAACGGTATCCCTTTCCAGAACAACTTCATTTCTTTCGATACTTACGACTTCACCAGAATCTTCATCAACAAAATCTTCAACCCATGTTCTCAGAACCCGTGCTGCAAGTCTTTTACCGATATGGGCAGCAAGTGATTTTTTATCAACTTTTACTTCATCAGCCATTCCGAATAATTCGAGAATGTCTTTATCGGTTTCGAAGCCGATAGAACGAAGCAATGTAGTTACCGGGAATTTTTTCTTACGATCGATATACGCATACATCACGTTGTTGATATCGGTAGCAAATTCCATCCAGGCTCCTTTGAAAGGAATCACCCTTGCTGAATAGATCTTTGTACCATTCGGATGTAATGACTGACCGAAGAACACACCAGGTGAACGATGCAGCTGTGATACAACAACCCTTTCAGCGCCATTGATCACAAATGTACCACGTGGGGTCATGTAAGGAATGTTTCCAAGAAACACATCCTGAACAATTGTCTGGAAATCCACGTGCTCCTCATCGTTACAGCTCAGGCGCAGTTTTGCTTTAAGCGGTACCGCATAGGTAAGACCACGCTCCATACACTCTTCGATCGTGTACCGTGGCGGATCAATAAAATAATCCAGAAATTCCAGTACGAAAATGTTACGGGTATCAGTAATCGGAAAGTTTTCCTTGAATACCTTGAACAAACCTTCGTTGTTCCTTTTGTCAGGAGTGGTTTCCAATTGGAAATAATCCTTAAAAGACTGAATCTGAATTTCAAGTAAGTCCGGTGTAGCAGCGAGGTGCTTCACTTTTCCGAAATTCATCCGATCCGCAATAGCCACTTTTGTTGAAGACATAGTATAAAAGCGCTTTTTTATTGTTATGCAGACGACAATACAATCACTCCTCTATTTTTTGAAAAATAGAAATCAGGTGATTTTCAATCATTTATGATTGTACTGGAACGTCAAAATTTATTAGGCCTAGATTAAAGGAACGCAAAGGTAATGATTAGAGGGCATACGGAAAAGAAATTTTCCAGGCAGGCTGCCGGCTTTAACCCTTTTTATAAATTACCGGGATCTATGGCAAATCTACTGTTATCAGTCCGGAAAAACAGGATTCATTATCCAGGAGTTGGTATCGATCATTTAACAAAATGTTCCGCGAATTTTTCCCGGTTTTTATCGCGCTCGTTTTGAATAAGGCTGATTTCCCATTGAACAGTACTCAATAATTTACGGGTTTCCTCATATCTGAAAACTTCCCAGGGAATATAGCCCGGAAAGAGTTTCTGGCTATAACGGGGATCTTTCTGCCAGTCTCCATTTGCAAGGGGTTCCATCAGCCTGAGGTGTGGTTCATAATCGATATACAAACTTCTGTAAACGACAGGCGCCTGGTCCACCTCAATTTTTATAATCGCATTAACCGGCATCTTAAAATGTGCCCTGCCTTTCAGGATCTTTTCTTCGGCAATTTTTTTCCCGTAAAGGATAATTTCCGCTTTTCCGGTGGCTGTGGCATGCTTGCCTGATAAGGAAAGAGTAACGTCACTCATCAGCACTTCAGGTTTTATCCTGTCCCTGGGAATGAAATAATATGGAGATGTAATACATACATCGCGATCAGATGATTCAGCTTTATGTGTCCTGTCATACCAGCCCATCAGTTCCAGATTTTCAGGATCAGCCCAGGCCTTTTTGCCGTAGGCCTTCAGCACATACCAGGCCCGTTCTGTTTCCAGTATCTCTACTTTTTTCTGAAATGTCCTTGTGTCATCTTTTCTTAAGTCCCATTGCTTCCAGATTTTCCCATTCCTGAAAATGAGAACATAGGAAAGCCTGTCTTCTGTATCTCCTGACGCAAAAGCATCTATCTGCATTATGTGTTTTGTGTGGCTGGGACTAATAATATCGCCGATACCATATCTGCCATCGATATTTGAAAGAATAACCGGTCCGGTGGTGACAAAAGTCTTTCCCAGCCTGACAGCATCCACAACTGACTGGATAGTATCCCTGCTGATCTTTCCCACCTGAAAATAAGTACGCATCAGCCCGAAAGGATATTTGAAATCCGGAAGGTAACCGCCATCCAATTCTGAAAATGCAGGCATCCGGTATCCGAGATTCAGGATCTGAAACCAAAGATTCTGATAGGAATAATGGTCTTTAAAATCACCCATTATTACAAGACCATCTGCAAGGTTTCCCGAAAGCAGGCTAAAGGCCAGATTAGCTGCTGCATTCGTTGTGTACTTCACTGAATGTTCCCGTTCCTGCATCCACCAGCGCGTTGGGTGCGCGATAATTGCCACCGCGTTTTGTGAAGCTGCCATTCGGGGCACAAGCTCCAGGTCAGGTATGTTGACAAAATTCAAGCTATCAAAATCCCAGTGAGTTGCGTATGGCGATTGATAGTACCTGGTCTCATACATTGAATCAATTGCCTGACCAAAGAAATTTTCCGTGCTTTCAAGACCAAGCCACCAGAAATGCCCTGTACGGTATTTAGGCATTTCTGCACCATAATACATGAGAAAATCCTTATCAGTTACTTTCCCATATGCTACTCTCCAGGTATCATCTGTAGCACCTGCCCATCCCTGTGAAGCACATATAAAATCAACTCCCTGGGCAAGGCAGATTTTTCTGACGCCGGATAGCATCTCAGGATCCGGTTTTTTTTCTGAATAAAGATGTGCATGGCCTTCACCATTGATCCAGCCCAGATCTTTCAGGGGCACCCAAGGAGACAGGTAAATGACAGCATCAATTCCAGTGGTACCGGTAATTTCAAATTCATGCTTCCGGGAAAGATAGTCGATACCATGGAAAACCGTGAACGCATACTTTCCTACCGGTAGCTCTACTGTTATACTTCCATCTTCATTTGTAAAAAGACCTGGCAGGTGTTTGTAGTATGTGGCCTGCAGTTCATTTTGATCGTTGTAAATACAGATCCTTGCAGGCAGGGAAAGGCCTGTGCTGCTGTCCAAAACCCTAATGCGTATGCCCTGAAATTCATTCGATATTTTCCATCCTTGCGGATAAGTTGTTCGTTGTGAAAAACATTGTAATAACAGTACGAACATAAACAGACATAAAAGTTGCCACTTCATAATCTGAGAAGGTAATGTATGTTTCTAAACCTGCAGGATTGCAATCTCCGGAATAAAAAAATTATTCCTGGTCCGATGATTCAGATCCTGTTTAAGAGACACACAAAGATTATACCCTGCATACCGGGATTTTTGACTCCCCATCTTGAAATCAGGGACCGTATGAAAGATTTGTTCCAATAACTCAATCCTTTAAGAAATCCTGCGCTTTGTATGCCAACCCCGACATAAATACTTCCGAGGTTTATAGGCATAAAAAAACCGGTGCGGATAATCCGCACCGGCATTTTTTTACTCACTATCTCTGATTATTTTACTTCAACATCAGCGCCAGCTTCTTTCAGTTTATCTGCAACTTCATCTTCTTCTGCTTTAGCAACACCTTCTTTGATTGGTTTCGGAGCACCGTCAACCAGGTCTTTAGCTTCTTTCAGTCCAAGACCAGTCAGGTCTTTAACGATTTTCACTACAGCCAGTTTGTTTGCACCACTGGCTTTCAGGATTACGTCGAAAGCTGTTTTTTCTGCAGGAGCAGCAGCGCCTGCGCCAGCAGCAGGACCAGCCGCAACAGCTACCGCAGCAGCTGCTGGTTCGATACCATACTCATCTTTGAGAATTTTTGCGAGTTCGTTAACGTCTTTTACACTAAGGCTAACGAGTTGTTCTGCGAATGCTTTTAAATCTGCCATTGTTTTGAATTTTTACCGTCTTCATATTCGCCTGTGGCGAATCCGACGGCCGGTTTAAAAAAATTGATATATGGGAAACGTTAAACGTTGAACGTTAAACGTATAACCTCTTAGTTTGCGCGATCTTCCAAAGCCTTGATAATACCTGCCAGTTTACTGCCTGCATTCAAAGCACTGATCACATTTTTAGCAGGTGACTGGAGTAATCCGATAATTTCTCCGATCAGATCATTCTTGCTCTTCAGATCTTTTAATGCTTTCAACTGTGCATCGCCAAGGAACACATCACCGTCGATAAATGCAGCCTTCAACTTTGGTTTTTCCTTTGTTTTAGGTTCATTGCGAAAATCGCTGAGGATCAGTGCCGGAGCCTTAGGATTTTCAGAGAACATCAATGCGGTTACACCATGCAATGCATCAAATGTTTCTTTGAACCTGTTTTCATCAAGTTGCTCAAGTGCTTTGCGGATCAGTGTGTTTTTTGCAACCTTCATTTCTACTTTTTTATCAAAGCAGATTCCGCGAAGTTTATTTATCTGTGCAACACTTAAAGATTCTGTGTTGGTTATATAGAAGTTGTTATACTGACTGAATTTCTCCTTCAGCACTTCAATCACCTGGTTTTTTTCCTGCTTATTCATGATAAAGCTTTTAATAGTTTAAAACCCTTCCGGATTAATGAATTAAAACTTTGGTATCTACCGGGATGGCCGGGCTCATTGTGCTGGCCATAAATACACTTCTGAGATAGGTACCTTTTGCGGTGGACGGTTTTGCTCTTACAATCGCATTCAGCAATTCCTGGCTGTTTTCAGAAAGCTTTTCCGGAGAAAAACTAACGCGACCAATCGAAGCGTGAACTATACCAGCTTTATCAACTTTAAATGCAACCTTACCAGCTTTCACGTCTTTAACAGCGGCCTGTACATCATTGGTCACAGTTCCTGTTTTAGGGTTAGGCATCAGGTTTCTCGGGCCGAGTATCTTTCCAAGCTTACCAATTTTTGGCATCACTGAAGGAGTGGCAACTATAACATCCACATCTGTCCATCCGCCTTCAATCTGTTTGATAAACTCATCCAGACCAACAAAATCAGCTCCGGCTGCTCTTGCTTCATCTTCCTTGTCAGGAGTACAAAGCACAAGCACTTTTTTTGTTTTACCGGTTCCGTGCGGAAGGGTTACTGTGCCTCTTACCGACTGATCTGCTTTCTTAGGATCAACTCCAAGGCGGATATGAAGATCTACTGAACTATCAAATTTTGTACAGTTCACCTCCTTTACCAGGGATGAAGCTTCAACAAGTGAATAGATTTTTTTATTATCCACTTTAGCATCTGCTGCTTTTCTTTTTTTTGTAATTCCCATCGTTACTAGGTTTTAAGTGGTGAACAATCAGTTTTGCCATGGGGCTTTACCATCAACATTGATACCCATACTCCGTGCTGTACCGGCAACCATTTTCATGGCGCTTTCGAGGGTAAAACAATTCAGATCGGGCATTTTATCCTTGGCAATCGCCTCTACCTGAGTCCAGGTCACTTTACCCACCTTGTTACGATTGGGTTCTTTTGAACCGCTCTGAAGCTTTGCAGCTTCCAGCAATTGTACAGATGCAGGTGGAGTTTTAATTACAAACTCAAAAGATTTGTCAGTAAAAACTGTGATAAGTACAGGTAAAACCTTACCTGGTTTGTCCTGCGTACGATCATTAAACTGCTTGCAGAACTCCATAATGTTGACCCCTTTGGAACCAAGTGCCGGACCAACCGGGGGAGCAGGATTGGCTTGTGCGCCTTTTACCTGCAATTTTACATAGCCTGAAATTTCTTTAGCCATTGTATTTGTTTTTTGGTGTTAACGTTCCTTCCGCCGGGGCGGATGAAACTCCCATATCCATTCAATAAAAGAACTATCAATTGGGGTCGCAAAGTTAAAGGATTTCGCCTGAAAAATCCAAACATATTTTAATGGGACCTTATATCAGAGAATTGCCTGGGTTCTGAAGGCAATCACTGTATGGCAGCCGGTTACAGACCGGCTCACTGCCAGTTTACCTATTAGAATTCAGAACAAAAATCCCTGTCCGGATAATTATATGATTCCTATTTCTGTTACTATAAAATCTGCACTTCTGTTCCGGACTACAGAACCAGATTTATTGAATAATGACTTTTTAGTTTTTTAAATATTGCAGATGAAATTGTTGCGCCTGGTAACATCTGTAATCAATAAAAAAAATGAATATAAATGATGATGAATTGCAGTTAGGAGTAACGTTAGAAGACATTTAAAAGAATGGCTGAAGATTTCCTGAAATTTTTTTATTGCATTAGTTGTATTTGATGAATTTAAATTCATAATTTTCATCAGCAATTTTTTACTTACACATTATCTCTAAAAAACTATTACAACTATGGCCAAAGCATCCAAAAAATCTGCGAAAAAAGCCGCTAAAAAGGCTCCGAAAAAAGCCCCTAAGAAAGCTGTAAAAAAAGCCGCTAAAAAGGCTGCAAAGAAAGCCGCTCCAAAAAAAGCTGCAAAAAAAGCTCCTAAGAAAGCTGCTAAAAAAGTTGCTCCAAAAAAAGCCGTTAAAAAAGCTGTGAAGAAAGCTGCTCCTAAGAAAGCGGTGAAAAAAGCTGCTCCCAAAAAAGCTGCTCCTAAAAAAGCTGCTCCTAAAAAGGCTGCACCTAAAAAAGCTGCTAAAAAACCAGCACCGGTAGCCGCTCCGGCACCTCCTCCACCGTCTGAAGAGACTCCAATTGAATCCGGTATTACGGAGTAAAAATAATTTGAATTATCAGATGAGCGCGGGTGCATAACCTGCGCTTTTTTTGTAATTTAAATTGACTCGCGCTCTACAATCTCTGGTTTAAGAATATAGTGCCTGGGCTCTTCTGACTTTGAGCTGATAAGACTTAAAATAATCTCAACTGCTTTTTTCCCGATTTCTCTTATGGGCTGAGATATAACAGATATTGAAGGCGAGCCTAATCTGAAAAGGTCATTGTCATCAAAACTCAATACAGCAATCTGGTCAGGAATAACCTTCTTCAATTGTCTTAATGCTTCAAGGCCTGCCACACCAAGGTAGTTGGTAGTGAAAAAAGCGGAATCAATTCCGGGGGAAGCATCAATATGAGAAGCAATTGATTTAACCATCTGGGCATGCGTCAGATCATATGGAATACGCAGTATATCTCCCGATTCAGCCAAACTTTTTGAACTCATAGCTTCTTTGTACCCACGTTCCCTTTCAGTCATTTGTACCTGGTCTGACTCAAGTGTTACAAGTAATATATGTTTATACCCTTTAGCAAGTAAAAGTTTTGTACCATCAGAAGCACCTTTAAAATTATCCACAGTTACATAGCTGGTATCAAGCGAAGGGAAATAGCGGTCCACCAGTACAACAGGTTTTTTTTCATTTACAAGTGAACGGATTTCCTTTTCTATTCCACTTGTAGGTATAATTATAAAGCCATCCATTTGCCGGTGACGCAGGAGATAGAGCAGACTGATTGCTTTCTCATCATTATTTTCCGTACTGCAGAACATGACTTTATATCCGGACTTATCCGCTTCATCTTCAACAAACCGCGCCAGGTGGGCAAAAAAAGGATTGGAAATATCTTCCACAATCAATCCCAGCGTATGCGTTTGCCCGGTTCTGAGACCGCGGGCAACCTGGTTGGGACGGTAGTTGAGCCGCTCTGCTGTTTTGAGAATTTTATCTTTCAGTTCATCGCTGATGCGCTTTTCCTTTGCTTTTCCATTAAGTACAAAAGATACTGTAGTAGTGGAAACGCCCACTTCCTGGGCAATGTCTTTAATGGAAACACTTCTCATATGGGACATAAAAATAGGCAGTTCCTGTTAGAAAAGAACGCAACAAAAAAAATCCCGCAATTGCGGGATTTTCTTAAAGTATCTTACTGGCTATCAGGAAAGTTTTTCCACCTGCATATAGTTCAGTTCCACCGGTGTTGACCTCCCGAAGATTTTTACCGTAACCTTCAGTTTCTTCTTCTCATCATTCACTTCTTCAATTACACCGTTAAAATCGTTAAATGGTCCGTCGATGATCTTAATAGTTTCACCCACAATAAACGGTTCACTCATCACTATTCCGCTTGCACCACTCATCTCATCAACCTTACCCAGCATTTTATTGACTTCAGCTTTCCTCAGTGCAACCGGATTTTCCTTACCGAGGAAGTGGATTACATTGGTCATATTCTTGATGGTAGCAATCACATCATCATTGAGTTTACCTGTTTCCACTTCAATCATAACATAACCCGGATAAAAGTTTCTTTCGCGCATCACTTTTTTACCGTTCTGCACTTTGTAAACTTTTTCTACGGGAAGGAATACCTGTTTTATTGATTTGCCCCAATCATTCCTGGAAATATCCTTATCGAGGTATTCTTTCACCTTCTTCTCCTTGCCGCTCACGACCCGAAGCACATACCATTTGGTTTCCTGCTGTTGCGTAGGTGTTTCCATCAATTATTTGAATAGGGAATAAACAAATTTTAAAACATTATTGCTCGCCAGGTCCATCACCCAAACAATTGCAGTGATAACAAGTGTAGCAACCAGTACAATCATTGTAGATTGCTGAAGTTGTTGCCATGTGGGCCAGCTCACTTTCTCCATCAGCTCGGTATACGAGTCTCTGAAATATGCCTGTACTTTGGACATTCTTTTATTTTTTCATTTATACAGATAGTCCGGAAATCCGGAACAGCGCACGGGCACCAGGATTCGAACCTAGATCAAAGGTTTTGGAGACCTCTATTCTGCTGTTGAACTATGCCCGTAACTGATACCAGGTTGCTCGTAGCTGGTAACTGGTATAGTTGCTGATTACGAGTAACTTGTAAGAACAAAGTACCTGAGATGACTCCCAGGTACTTTGTAAAGATATAAAACTTCAGGCGCATCACTAAGAACAGCTTAAGTAAAGCTGACCAGCGAGATCACGTTTATTTCAGGATTTCAGTAACCTGACCGGCACCTACGGTACGTCCACCTTCGCGGATCGCGAATTTCAGACCTTTTTCCATAGCGATCGGCTGGATCAGTTTTACTGTGAGACCTATATTATCACCAGGCATAACCATTTCAGTACCTGCAGGTAATTCAACTTCACCTGTTACGTCAGTTGTACGGAAATAGAACTGAGGGCGATATTTGTTGAAGAAAGGAGTATGACGTCCACCTTCTTCTTTGCTCAGTACATAAACTTCACCTTTGAAATCAGTGTGTGGAGTGATTGTACCTGGTTTGCAGATTACCATACCGCGACGGATATCTTTTTTCTCAATACCGCGGAGCAGAAGACCTGCGTTATCACCAGCTTCACCTTCATCCAGCAATTTGCGGAACATTTCAACGCCTGTACAAACAGAGTTGAGTGGCTTTTCCATCAAACCAACGATTTCAACTGCTTCACCTACTTTCACACGGCCACGTTCA
>JAATGW010000710.1 GCA_015654495.1 Chitinophagales bacterium | reverse complement strand
TTTTTTGCCCGCCGGAGTTAGCTTGGCATTTCAGGAAAATACATCAGAATTCTTTTCTTGAACCAAAATCACTCTCATCCAATCATAGCAAGGAAAATATACAGCTCCGGCAAAATCAGATACTTGTGGTTAGCTGGACAAATGTTCAGATAACTAATGCGGTAAATACTGATAATGGCCTTATGAAAATAGGCATTGACATTACCATCCAAACCAGAAGTTTTGAAGAAATCGAATTATTAAAGAATCAGCTGGAAAAGGAAAACCTTTTCCAGAATCCCGAAATCGTATCCGGCCAAACAGAACATGATCTTATCGGAAATAGTGATCTGTTTTTACAGGCTATTCAAAAATCAAAACAGGTGGCGGGTACTAATGCAGGTGTTTTATTATCAGGCGAAACAGGTTCGGGCAAAGAGCTGTTTGCAGAACTTATCCATCGGAACAGTTTCAGAAACCACCATGAAATGGTCAAAGTTAACTGCGCGGCATTGCCCTCTGAACTGATCGAAAGTGAATTATTTGGTCACGAAAAAGGTTCATTCACAGGAGCAACGGCTACACGTAAGGGTAAGTTTGAAATGGCTGACGGAGGCACTGTCTTTTTGGATGAAATCGGCGAGCTGCCTTTATCCCTGCAAGCCAAATTGCTTCGGGCTCTTCAATTTGGTGAATTTGAGCGGGTCGGAGGTCAACAGGTGATCAAAGTTGATATCCGGGTGATTGCAGCCACAAATCGCAATCTGCAACATGAAGTAAAATCCGGTAGATTCCGCGACGATCTTTTTTATCGTTTGAATGTTTTTCCTATTTTAATTCCTGCTTTAAGATCCAGACCGGATGATATTCCGATGTTGATAGCCCATTTTGTCCGTAAATACTCGAAAGAGATGAACAAGAATATTTTCGAGGTATCAAAGGCAGATATGTTGCGACTAAGCTCCTATTCATGGCCTGGGAATATAAGGGAGTTGAAAAATCTTATAGAAAGATCCGTCATTTTAAGTACAGGCAACACGCTCCACCTGGCCTGGTTAAATGATTCTCCGGAGCAACCCGGCAATGAAGAAGATAATATTTCGCTTGAAAATATTGAGCGTATACATATTCTTAAGATCCTGCACGACTGTAACGGGCGTATCAACGGCAGAGATGGAGCAGCTTCCAGACTTGGCCTGAACCCGAGCACACTCCGGTCGCGATTAAAGAAACTGAATATCGAACGGTTATAAAACCTATACCCCTTGCCATATGTCTGCCCCCTGGAAATTAAAGCTCTGTTTATCACATTTTATTTAAGTATTCAATTCCTGGTGCTGTAGATATGTTACTGTTTTTGATTTTGCGAAACAGTTTTTGAACGAAAATTGCCAGTATGCTGGTATCGATATTTCGAGAGCATATCAGCATATCACCACACTGTTCGGGAACTTATTTAAGCAATAAAAATAATGCATCTATAAAATACTTAAAACCAACATTTTACAAATGATTTTAAAATGAAACAAAATGGCATGGGAATTGAAAACCAGATATGATTCAAATCTGAAGGTCGCCGATGTATTACTTTACCCTAAGAGGGAAAATACCAACATTCAGACAATGTGAATTTGAAGGAACAATTTCACTTGTTTCCTCACAACTGCCTGTCGGTTGTGCAGGTCATGGACTTTACAAAGACGGGGCCGACCCCGACATTTATAAATTTGTATCCTACTGGCACTCTATCGAAGATCTCGAAGTATTCAAGAAATCTGCTGAATTTATTATTCTGACCACAGCTTATTCGACGCCTGGCCAGCTCCTCGGGAAATTTCAGGGAGGGATAAACGAAGCACCAATATTCCAGGAGTAAGACCGACACGGATCCTGCGCTATGAAAGCATAACGGCCATAACCTGTAAACCTGCAGGTGCTGACCAGCTTAGGCTTTCTAAACCAAACAAACCTCCTTATGTCTAATCAAATTTCTTTCGACCAGGAGATGCTTTTCAGCGTTGGTGCTGTTGAAGAGCAGCTTGAACGGATCTTTCATGATCCTTTATTTACAGAATCAAAAATTTTAAGACGCTTTCTTTCTTTTATCGTGCAGGAAACCATTGAAGGCAGGTCTCATTGCCTGAAAGAGTATACAATCGCGCTGAAAGTACTCGAAAAACCAGCCAGCTTTAATCCCCAGGAAAACGGTATCGTCCGGATACATGCCGGCAGGCTCCGGCGGACACTTGAGAAATACTACGAAGCCCTTGGTGTAAATGATCAGATCATTATTTCTATCCCCAAGGGTAAATATGTTCCGGTATTTAACAGTCGCCCTTCAGGAATTTCAACTGATGCAAAGGATGACGCTTACCATGACTTCCTACCCCTGGCTGGTCACAGCAAAATAACCTCAATAGCAGTCATGCCCTTAATATGCATCGAGGGTGATAATACCTTAAAATCTTTTGCCGATGGCCTTTGTATGCAGATAGGATCTTCGGTTACCCAGTACTGTGGCATTCCGGTGATCGCATATCAGGCAGTTAAATACCAGGCGGATGCACATCCGGACTATAGGGAAATCGGAGCTCTTCTTGGCTTCAGTCATGTGATCACAGGAGGAAGTCAGCTGCTGAGGAATACCTTAAGGGTGAATATCCAGCTTGTAGAATGTTCGTCCTGCCGTCTTGTATGGTCAGCTTTATATGAAAATTGCATCACCGACTCAAATCAATTCAGGGTACAGGATGAAATTTGTCAGCTGATCACCAGGAAAATTGAAGACTGGAAAGAAGTGAAAGAAATCTTAAAGCAAACCCCGGTTGGAAGCATTGCACTTTAGTGATCAGAATGCCCGCCTGGATAATTCCGGGTTCATTCCTCTTAAGGAATTAAGGGATAAACCATCTGCGGGAAAGATTTGAAAGCATACAAGGATTCCGGAATCAACAGCCAGGCTTCTTTAAAAGCCTGAGCTTTCGATTCGATTACTTTTGTATTTTAATCCACTGGGGAATAATTGGCTTTAACAAAAAGGTAATTAAACATAGCCTCCATCCCGCATATGTATCGGGTCATTTGATTTTTCAAAATTGCGTTTATTAGCTGTAAAACAATCTTGGCCTCAGTTAACAACTTGCTTTTTTATGCTATAGTATATATGATCAGTAGATGATCTGTGTTATAGGTTGACTCAATTGAAATCGGTTCTTTTTTTAGTTCTCATTAGTTTTCAGAACTGACAATCCTGATCTTCATTCTATAACACAGAATAAATAAATGGTTTGGTTTTCTGCTTACGTGCTTTCACTAAAGGCTTTACTGCACAATAATTCCAACCTTAGAATTTCATTTTCTGCTCTTCAGGAACAGATGAAATATGACGCATTTTACCCTGCCTGTATTCCTGGTAAAGCCTGAGAATATCTTCAGAGCTGTCCCCAATAAAAGGACCATGCGAAACGATGGGCTCTCCCTGAGGTTGCCCTGCATACAAAACAAAATGGGTGCCTGCACTTCCTGACTTCAGTTTCAGTTCACTCAGCTGATCCTCACCGGAAATATTCAACCAACCCACCTGATTTTCCTTCAATAATTGCTGATCTTCTCCAACCCTTAGTTCACCATTTAACACATAAAGGAAGCCATTGAAGTTGGCAGGTATTTCAACTGTGTGTTCTTTGTCTTTTTCCATTTCAATTTCTGCAATAATCAGCGGTGTATAATTTTTTACAGGAGAAGTTAAACCTGCAAGAGAACCACTGTATATTTTCAACTTAACACCATCCTGAATGTCTGAAGGAACATGCTCATTTAATAAGTCCTGCACCCGCGGAGTTGCCCAGCGGTTTTTCTTTGGAAGATTTAACCACAGCTGAAGAAGCCGCATTTTGGTTTTGTTTTCTATCGTTTCCGTATGAATGATCCCGCTTCCTGCTGTCATCATCTGAAAATCTCCGGCTTTCATCTTATGATATTCATCGCCAATCTCTCCTTCCAGCAATAAAGAAACGGTCTCAAACCCTGCATGCGGATGCGGGCCTCCGGCAGGTTCATCATCTTTTTTATCAAGCACATCATCCATTAATAAAATGAACGGGTCAGAGTCCGCAAAACTGCCCTGAATCACCGGCCGCGCAGTATGCCCGGCACCGAGAAAACCCGGTTGTATTTCGGGTGTGTACACCCTGTTTATTTTTCTGTTGATTTTCATAATTGTTTTTTTTAAATTCCGAATAAATCAATCTCTTCAAAGAGGATACAAAAATAATCTAAAGCAGCTATCTTTTGGATAGTACTATCCGTTTGTATAGCAGTTTGCGGGTTCTTTGCCGGCGGTCCTGCTTTCAGCGGGTTCCTGACTTCAGGCCTCCCGGCTAATGAAAAAAGTTGAACTATTCGCCGGGGATTTTGAGAGCGAAATAAAGTGATCCTTCAGCATCCGCAGAAAAACAGCATTGACAAATGCATTCAAAACCGTTCAGTAAGATGTATCAAAAATGGACATCCTGATTAAAAGTACCTACTATAACTAACTGAAAGCTAACTATTTAGACAATGGCATTATTTCGGGTTGATTTTACAAAAGTTTGCTGCATTATCAACTCCTGAACTATGCTGAAAAATTATTTTAAAATCGCTCTGCGCAATATCTGGAAACAGAAAACTATTTCCATAATCAATATCGCGGGACTTGCATTGGGAATTTCCGTGTGCTTCCTCATTGCCGCATTTATTCAGGATGAATTACAGTATGACAGGTATGCAAAACAATCTGAACAGATTTACCGTGTGGG
>JAATGW010000750.1 GCA_015654495.1 Chitinophagales bacterium | reverse complement strand
GCCAATAAGTGATTGCCACCATGATGAAATGTCGAGTAACATAGTTAGTTTTTGGATCCCCAAAATAGTTGAAAAAATGCCGGAATTGAAAAGTCCCGGAATTTTTATAGAGCAAATGCTGCCTGCATTGGTTGCAAGAACAGCCAGATGATTTTAATTTCTATATATTATAATATCTGCATGGCACAGGATTTATATTATGCTGATGAACAACTAAAAATATTTTTATGAAAACAGCAGGGTTTGTTTTGATAATCGTCGGCATTCTGATGATTGTATTTAAAGGATTCTCGGTGACCACAGAAAAGAAGGTGGTAGATCTTGGGCCGGTGGAAATCAATAAGAAAGATAACAAATGGATCGGCTGGCCTACCTATGCAGGAGGTATTCTCGCTATCGCAGGTGTTGTGATGGTTGTTGCCGGAAAGAAGAAAGCCTGATCCTGCCACTGATGTTTACCGGTAAATAAAACCACAATCCGTGGAAATAATCCACCGCTGTTTAAAGCAGCGGCTGGAGAATTTTCCAGACATTTTCCGCGACTATGATATGGCCTTTTTCATTCGGATGTATGCCGTCGCTCTGATTTAAATCAGTTTCGCCGCCGACATTTTCCAACAGAAAAGGTATAAATGCCATATTGTTTTTTGCGGCGAGCTCAGGATAAAGACCACGGAATTGAGTTATATAATCCTGGCCCATGCTTGGCGGCATCTGCATTCCCGCCAGAATCAGTTTAGTCTGTGGATTTTTTGCAATCACCTTGTCGATAATAGCCTGGAGGTTCTTGCGTGTTTCTTCTACAGCAATACCACGTAAACCGTCATTACCGCCCAGTTCGAGAACAAATACGTCTACCGGTTGCCGTAAGGCCCAATCTACCCTGCTGTTTCCTCCGGAAGACGTTTCACCGCTCACTCCACCATTGACAACTGTAAATGGAATATGGAGCGAGTCAATCTTTTTCTGTATCAATGCAGGAAAAGCCTGCTCAGGTTCAACACCATAGCCGGCAGTAAGGCTGTTACCAAAAAAAAGAATTGTCTTTTTATTATTTGCTGATGCAGGTTTATCAACAGCAGCCGGGATATTTTTCTTTTCTTCTGACTGCTCCGTTTTAGTTCCACAGGAAACCATCAATATTACGCAGAACAGCGTGGTTATAATTGAGTGAATTTTCTTCATGAGAAATTAAATTCAATTTTCTGATTTCTTTTAAGCGGCTGTAATAAAAGCTTATTAAAACAGTACATTTACGATGCTCCAAAAGGATCATCTAAATCCAGCAATTTTCATGGAAAATATCTTGAAAGTACAACATGTAAGTAAAACCTATCAAAGTGCAGGCCGCACTTTAACAGTTCTGGAAAATATCAGTTTTAATGTGACGCGGGGATCCACACTGTCACTTGTTGGGCCATCAGGTAGTGGTAAAACCACTTTACTCGGCTTATGTGCCGGATTAGATAGCGCAAGCAGTGGAACGGTGGAACTTGCAGACATTGCTCTTGAAAACCTAAGTGAAGATAAAAGAGCCCTGGTACGCAATCAGCATGTTGGATTTATTTTTCAGAATTTTCAGTTGCTGCCTACACTCACAGCACTTGAAAATGTAATGGTTCCAATGGAATTGCGTGGCGAACGGCATACAAAACATATGGCAATGGACCTACTTGATAAAGTCGGTCTCGCTGACAGAGGACATCATTATCCTGTACAACTCAGCGGTGGTGAACAACAACGCGTGTCGCTGGCGAGAGCTTTTTCAAACAAGCCTTCCATTCTTTTTGCAGATGAGCCTACCGGAAATCTGGATGCTGAAACAAGTGAAAAAATCGAGCAGCTGCTTTTTGAACTAAACAGAGAGGCAGGCACCACACTCATTTTGGTGACACATAATCCTGAGCTGGCTGCCAAAACCGGTCGGATCATCCGCATTAAAGGTGGCACAATCATCAGCGATTCCGCAACTGATTCCAACTGATTTATTGTGATATGCTGCAAAAATTAAATAATTCAGAAAATATTTCAGACTGATGAGTCAACCCGGATCTGTAGGTTTTAATTGGCTTTTAAAAATGGCCTGGCGCGATAGCCGTCGCAGCCGTTCAAGACTTTTTCTTTTTATTTCTTCCATCATATTAGGTATTGCAGCACTTGTTTCAATCTATTCCTTAAGTGATGTATTGAAGCAGGAAATCAATGATCAGGCGGCAGCTTTATTGGGCGCCGATCTTGAACTCAGCTCAGGCAAACCATTTTCTCCTGAAATGCTTAAACTGGCGGACTCTCTCGGAAAAAGCCGTTCTGAACAAAGGAGCTTTACTTCAATGATTCTCTTCCCTAAAAACGGTGGTACGCGCCTTGTTCAGGTGAATGCGCTCGGTGGTGATTTTCCTTACTATGGAGACCTGGAAACAATTCCGGTGACAGCTTCCAGATCTTTTCGCCGCAACCAGCAAGCCCTGGTTGATCAGACCCTGATGCTGCAGTTTGGAATTCAAACCGGTGATTCCATAAAAGTAGGGAATACCATGTTCGGGATTGCCGGCACTCTAACCGGCGCACCAGGAAGAATTGGAATCTCAACTTCGGTTGCGCCTGCTGTTTATATCCCGATTTCCTTTCTGCCTGAAACAGGACTTGACCAGAAAGGAAGCCGTATCAACCATAAACAATTTATTCAGTTCAAAAATCCTGTTCAGATTGAAAAAGTGGTTGAGGATCTTCGTCCGAGGCTGAATAAGGAAAGTATCAGTTACGATACAATTGAATCCCAGAAAAAAGATTCAGCCAGGTCATTTAATGATGTATCCCGTTTTCTTTCACTCGTTGGGTTTATTGCCCTGCTGATCGGATGTATCGGAGTTGCAAGTGCCATTCATATCTATATAAAAGAAAAGATTGGCACCATTGCCATTTTACGTTGTCTTGGTGCAAAATCCACTCACACCTTTCTTATATATCTTATTCAAATCGTTGTCCTCGGATTTATCGGATCGGTTGTTGGTGCAATTCTCGGTACCATTATCCAGCAATTTCTGCCTGTATTACTGAAAGATTTTCTGCCGGTTGAAATTCACCCTTCTGTTTCCTGGTCTGCAATCGGCCAGGGTATCCTGCTTGGATTGATCATTTCAGTACTTTTTGCATTGCTTCCATTGATCAGCATACGCCGAATATCTCCTCTCAATACATTGAGACTTTCCCTCCAGGCAGAAACGCTCCGTGATCCATTGAAATGGCTGGTGTACACTCTGATTGTATTGTTTGTTTACGGCTTCACTTTCCTTCTTCTTGAAGGATGGGTGCCTGCATTGTTTTTCACACTGGGACTACTCGCGGCCTTTCTTATCCTGGCCCTGATGTCAAAATTACTAACGGCCATGGTGAGGCGATTTTTTCCCGTAAGCTGGCCTTATGTATGGCGTCAGGGAATGGCCAATTTGTACAGGCCCAATAATCAGACAGGTATACTGATAGTTACAATCGGCCTCGGTACTGCATTGATTTGTACAATGTTTTTTATTCAGCAGATACTGGTAAACAGGGTTACTATGGCTGCAGGGAAGAATCAGCCGAATATGGTGTTATTTGATATTCAAACCCCGCAACGGCAGGCAATAATGGATTTAACCAGGGCCCGTGGACTGGAAATGAATGGCACAGTACCAATTGTAACAATGCGGCTTGAATCCGTAAACAATATTACTGCAGCCGTATTGGATAAAGACACGACTATTAAAATGTGGCGTGGGATTTTCAATCGTGAATTTCGGGTGACCTTCAGAGATAGCCTCACCGACTCCGAAAAAATTATCGCAGGTAAATGGACGGGAACTTCTGTAAAGAACGAAGCTCCGCCGATTTCCGTTGAAGAAAGGTTTGCAAAATCAAACAGCATCGATATCGGAGATACGATAATCTGGAATGTTCAGGGTGCGATGCTACCAACAGTGGTTGGGAGTTTGAGAGAGGTGGACTGGAACCGGATTCAAACAAATTTCCTGGTGATCTTCCCGAACGGCGTTCTTGAAGAGGCACCTCAATTTCATGTGTTGATGACCCAGGTGCCATCAAAGGAAGTATCGGCACAATTTCAGCAGGCTGTAGTAAGGCAGTTCCCGAATGTTTCAATCATAGACCTGGGACTCATTCTCGATATCCTCGATGAAATTCTTTCGAAGATTGGTTTTGTAATAAGATTTATGGCTGCCTTCTGTATGATCACCGGAATTGTTGTGCTGATATCTTCAGTACTTATAAGCAAATACCAGCGCATTCAGGAAAGTGTGCTATTAAGAACATTGGGAGCCAGCCGCCGGCAGATATATATTATCACGGCAATCGAATATTTTTTTCTTGGTGCGCTTGCTGCATTAACAGGGATTTTTCTCTCATTCGGCGGCAGCTGGGCTCTGGCAAAATATGTTTTTGAAACCAAATTCAGTCCTCAGATAATCCCGGTACTTATTGTTTTTGTGAGCGTGTGCGCATTAACAGTGTTTATCGGGCTGATCAACAGCCGCTTTATTGTTTCAAAACCACCGCTGGAGATCCTGAGACAGGAGGTATGATGCTCTACGTTAAACGTTCAACGTTGAACGTTTAACGTAGGAAATCGTACTTAAATTTTCCAGAAAATACTGTAGTTTTTAATTTGTAAATTTTCAGCCATTTCAATTGATTCAGCCATGTATAAAAAGATCGCACTACTTGCTTTTTTCACACTAGTATTTTGCAGTAAATCCTACCTGCAGACGGGAAAAGTCTTCGACAATCTCACACTACCAAGCAAAATTCTGAACGGCGAAAGAAAATATGCTGTTTATCTGCCTCCCGACTATGAAAGCTCCGGACGAAGCTATCCTGTTTTATACCTTCTGCATGGTGCAGGCGACGATCAAACTGGTTGGGTACAGTTTGGAGAAGTGCTGCAGATCACGGATAAAGCCATACGCGAGGGTGTTTCAACGGCCATGATAATTATAATGCCTGATGCCAATACGGGAAAACGCGGCTATTCCAACGACGCAAAGGGAAGCTGGCGTTATGAAGATTTTTTCTTTACTGAGCTTATGCCTTTTGTTGAAAAGAAATACAGGATAAAAACAGAAAAACGTTATCGTGCGATTTCCGGGTTATCGATGGGTGGTGATGGCACTTTTACTTATGCCTTACATCATCCCGAACTTTTTTCATCAGCCTGCCCGCTAAGTGCAGCAACCGGACCGCTAACCATTGAGGATGCGAGAACCCGGCTTAAAAGGGCGGACTCCACTCTTACAGAGGAACAGATCAGCTCCTACTACAAACGGCAGAGCGTACCTGCACTCGTACAAGCCATGCCTGATAGTCTTAAAAAAACTGTTCGGTGGTATATTGATTGCGGGGATGATGATTTTCTTTATGAGGGCAATTCACTCGTTCATATCGCTATGCGGAAAAGAGAAATACCGCATGAATTCCGCATCAGAAATGGCGCGCATAACTGGACCTACTGGCGCGAATCCTTGCCGGAAGTTCTGAATTTTGTATCACAAAGCTTCCATCAAAATTGAAAACAGATTATTATGCCTGGCTACACTGAGATTTTTGAAAATAACCGCAAATG
>JAATGW010000416.1 GCA_015654495.1 Chitinophagales bacterium | reverse complement strand
GAAGTTGTTTGGCATGATCGGTATTTTGGTTTAGCTCATAGCCTGTATCAATGTTAGGAACCTTTCTACAGCACGCTCGGGAAAACGATCCAAAGAAGTAGGCAGACGGAAAGTAGTGGGTTCGGGACGACTGCAACTCATCGGTCAGTTTTTAAGCGAATCTATATTTACCAGCTTCCTCGCCTTTCTGCTTTCCCTCGGATTAATACAGATTGTATTGCCTTATTTAGGAGATCTGGGCTTTGAAAATATCCGTTTCGACTTCAATAATCTTTTTCTGCTGATCTCTGTATTTCTTGTTTGCATTATTACCGGATTAGTTGCAGGAAGTTATCCTGCCTTTTATCTTTCTTCATTTTTGCCTGTGAAAGTTCTAAAAGGAATTCACAAACAAGGAAAAGGTTCTGTCACTTTTCGCAAAGTACTGGTCGTTTCCCAGTTTACATTTTCTATAGGCTTGATCGTGAGTACTACAATTGTGTTTCAGCAGATACAACATGCAAAAAACCGGTCTCTCGGTTACAATCCCGACAATCTGATTTCCATTGTAGCTACCAGCGATCTTAAAAAAAATTACTCCGTATTAAAACAGGATATTCTCAACACCGGCTATTTTGAATCAGTATCAAAAGCTTCGCAACCAATGACAAGAATTTATAATCGTTGGAGCGATTTTTCATGGGTAGGAAAAGACCCTCACGCAGATATTGCATTAGATGCAATAATGACCGAATGGGATTTTGAAAAAACATCAGGTTTGAAATTTAAACAGGGTCGGCCATTTTCAATGGAATACAGCACCGACTCAAATGCTGTAATCTTAAATGAAGAAGCTTTAAAAGTAATCGGCTATAAACACCCGATCGGAAAAACAATGACATCCGGCGGAAGGGTAATAACTATTGTTGGTATTGTAGAAAATGTATTAATAGATGATCCATTCAAACCTGTATATCCGCTGGCTATTCTGTTCAATGCTGATGTGGCTAACAATATTTTTCTGCGGTTAAATCCAAGTGCCGATCTGAAAAAAGCACTGGCAGCCATTCAACCGGTTTTCAACCGATACAATCCTTCTCTTTCGTTTGAATATAGTTTTGTTGATGAAGACTTCGGCAGGAAGTTTATGATGGAAAACCGGGTCGGTAAATTAGCAGGCATTTTCGCAGGGTTAGCCATTTTTCTCTCCTGCCTGGGCTTATTCGGCCTTGTAGTATTTATGGCAGAAAGCAGAATCAAAGAAATAGGCATACGGAAAGTGTTAGGTGCGTCTGTACCCAACATCTGGATACTATTATCGAAAGAATTCGTATTACTGGTGATAATCGCCTGTTTAATTGCTTCACCTGTTGCTTTCTGGTTGATGAAGGATTGGTTGCAGAAATATGATTATCGTATCAGTATAAGCTGGTGGGTATTTGCCGTTGCCTGTTTGCTGACTGTTGTTATTGCTTTGTTTACCGTAAGTACACAGGCGATCAGGGCGGCCTTGACTAATCCGATGAAGAGCTTGCGCTCTGAATAGTCGGGAGTCGGGAGATACGAGACGGGAGTCTGGAGTCGGGAGTCTGGAGTCGAGAGTAAGTGTAAAGTGTAAAGTGTAATAGGGGAAACAGTCGAAGTAGACTGATTGTATTAAGGACAATTCAACATTGAACTTATCACGTATAACGTAAAACGTATAACGTAAAAACACAAGTTATGATAAGGAACTACCTCAAAGTCGCTTTCAGAAATCTGCTTAGAAAAAAAGGATTTACGATAATCAATATCCTGGGTCTGGCGACCGGAATGGCAGTTTGCCTGTTGATAGTTCTTTATGTACAAAGTGAATTAAAGTTCGATACTTATCATAAACAGGCGGACCAGATTTACCGCATAGCGCTTGACAGGAAATATCCCGGCCGTACCAACTCCTACGCGATTATCCCTCAGTCAATCGGCCTGGCTGTAAAATCGGAATTCCCTGAAGTAAAAGAATGCGTTCGCGTATTTGATTTCGGCGGTGATGAAGAAAATTTTTTCATCCGGATCGGCGACAAAACCTGGGATGAGAAAAATATTTTATTTGCAGATTCAAATTTCTTTAAAGTATTTACCGCTGATTTTATTGCCGGCAATCGGCTGACGCCGCTCGACAAGCCGAATACAGTTGTATTGACCAAATCAACAGCTGAAAGGTATTTTGGCTCAGCAGATGCTGCTATCGGGAAAACCTTTCAAACCGATGCCGGCGAAAATAATCTTTTCAATATCACGGCTGTTTGTGCCGACTGGCCGGAAAATACGCATTTCAAATTCGACCTGCTGATTTCTTCTACCACATTCCCATTCACACGCACAAATAACTATATCAATTTTGCAGCCTGCACTTATTTACTGCTGAACCCAAACGCATCCGCGGAAAAACTCGAAGCCGGCTTTCCTCTCATCATAAAAAAATATGTGGCAGGTGGGGTTGAACAGAATTTCGGAATGAATATTGAACAGTTTGAAAAAGCAGGTAATGGCTATCATTATTACCTGCAACCACTGAAAAAGATTCACCTGAATTCAGATCTGGAAGGAGAACTCGGCATCAATGGGAGTCAGAAAGTTGTCACGATTTTCAGCATCGTCGCCATCTTTATACTCGTTCTTGCCTGCATCAATTTCATCAACCTCTCTACTGCCCGGTCAGTTGAAAGAGCCAGGGAAGTTGGACTGCGGAAAACATTTGGTTCAGAGAGGAAATCACTTGTAATGCAATTCCTGCTGGAATCTGTTATTATAAGTCTTTTAAGTATCGTTGTTGCTGTATTTCTGATAAGCATCTTAATCCCGTTATTTAACGAAATCTCCGGGAAAAAACTAACCCTCAGCTATTTTCTTGATCCGGCCAGGCTTGCGCTGATCATCTCACTTTCTGTAATCACAGGGATGATCGCAGGTTTGTATCCTGCACTTGTGCTTTCTTCTTTTCAACCCATTGCAGTTTTAAAAGGAAGATTCCGTTCGGGTCTGCAAGGGCGCTGGCTGCGTAATGGTCTTGTCGTTTTCCAGTTCGCTATTTCTGTTGTATTAATAGTAAGTACAATTGTAGTAAACCAGCAAATGAGATTTGTGACAGGCGACAAACTTGGATTTAAGAAAGACCATATTGTGGTTATTAACAATGCCCGGCTTGCAGGTGACCAAACGAAAGCTTTTAAAAATGATCTTGCAACAATTGCAGGAGTTGAAACAGTTTCCCGTACAACAGCATTACCCGGACAAACCCAGTATTTCGGCATCAGCTATAATCTGGTTGGAAGCGATAACCAGATCACTGGTCGTGGACAAATAATTGATGAAGATTATGCGAAACTGCTCGGTCTTGAATTGAAAGAAGGTCGGTTTTTCAGTTCTGCTTATCCCACAGATAGTTTTGCCATTGTGCTGAACGAAAAAGCAGTCGCCGACCTTGGTCTGAAAAATCCCATTGGTACCAAAATGTATTCCCCCGATGGTTTTCTCAACCGGCGCGATGGAAGCAGGATTGAATACACCGTGATAGGTGTGATCAAAGATTTTCATTACCAGTCACTGCACCAGAAAATCAACCCGCTTATTTTCAATAATGCTATCCGCTTTGGAGAAGTATCACCACTTATAGCTGTTAAGATCAGAGCTGCTGATTTTTCAAATGCAATCACAGCTATCGAATCTTCATGGAAGAAATTTGTAAAAGATGTTCCTCTCAATTATGATTTTCTGGATCAGACGCTCGCAAGGCAATACCGGGCTGAGCACACCATGCAGAAAATATTCAATGCATTTTCAATTTTAGCAATTTTTATTGCGTGTATTGGCTTATTGGGTCTGGCTGCATATGCTACACAGCAGCGCACGCGCGAAATAAGTGTGAGAAAAGTACTTGGCGCCGGTGTTGGAAATATTATTACCATGCTATCAAAAGATTTTCTGAAACTGGTGATCATAGCTACATTAATCGCTTTTCCAATTGCATGGTGGATGATGCATAGCTGGCTGGAGAATTTTGAATACCGTACTAATCTCAGTGTATGGGTATTCGCGATTGCCGCAGCTTCCGCGCTTCTTGTTGCATTATTTACTATCAGTTTCCAGGCGATAAAGGCAGCGATGGCAAATCCGGTGAAAAGTTTGCGTTCAGAATAGGCAGGAGACGGTAGGCAGTAGGCAGTAGAAAGACAAGAGGCAAAAGGCAAGAGGCAAGAGGAACAGCCAGTGGGGAGTAAGGAGTAGAAAGGGGTGATTGGTTGAGGTTGTACGTTTAACGTTTAACGCTATTCGTATAACGTTCGACGTAAACAGCCAGTGTGAAGGAGATAGTATGGAGATAACCTAAGAGAAAAATACCGATATATGTATGTGTTATTAAAGAAGAAGACGGGAGACTAAGAAGGCAAGAGGCTAGAGGAACAGCCAGTGGGGAGTAAGGAGTAGAAAGGGGTGATTGGGTTAACGTTAAACGTTATACGTTCAACGTTTAACGTTTAACGTTAACAGCCAGTGTAAAGTGTAACACTAAATGCACTGCACTAAAACCTATCCACTAATCACTTCTACTGCCTACTGCCTTCTGCCTACTGCCTTGCTAAAAACTAAAATCTGACAACTAACACCTCAAAACATGTTAAAAAACTTCCTGAAAACAGCCTGGCGAAATATCCGGCGAAATAAAGTGACCAGCATTATAAATATAGCCGGCCTTTCGATTGGAATGGTATGCGTTATCCTGATCATGTTATTCGTGCAGGATGAACTAGGTTATGATCAGTTCATTAAGGATGCAGATCATATCTTCCAGGTGAACATGGCCAGCACCGATAATGGTGCGGAAACAAATGCAGGCGGCAATACCGCACCTGCAGTAGGACCCACATTGGTAAGCATGTATCCGGAGATCGAGAGTTATATAAGAATTTACAGGCCCGGAGATGTAATGGTGAGCTACGAAGAAAATAATAAAATCGAAAACTTTTTTACAGAAAAGCGGGTTATGGCGGTTGACTCCAACTTTCTGCAGGTGTTCAACTACAGCTTGCTGGAAGGTAATGCGACTGACTGTTTTCAAAAACCAAATTCTCTTGTTATTACAGAAGAAACAGCAAAAAGATATTTTGGGAACAGCAGTGCCTTTGGAAAAATTTTATTGCTGGATAGCGACAGAAAACCATTTGAAGTTACCGCAGTTCTGAAAAAAATTCCGTCACAATCTTCTTTCCGCTTTGATATCCTCGCACCCATCACCGCATATTCAGAAGTAAAAAAAAGAAGCTGGAACTGGTTTTGGCTGCAGGTGAATACTTATGTAAAACTGCGCAACAATATTTCTGCTGACAAGGCCGCAATAGCACAACTCGAAGCGAAATTTCCTGACATGGTTAAAACCCATACATTTAAAAGACAGGATCAGAGTTTTGAAGATTTTGTAAAAAAAGGCGGGAAACTCAGGTATAGCCTTATGCCATTTACTTCGGTCCATTTATACGCCAATGGTAAGGATGTACCGGCGCGCTTAACCACCCTCAGTGATATAAAATACCTCTATATCTTTTCTGTTATCGTGTTTTTCATCATTATTCTGGCCTGCGTGAATTTTATGAATCTGTCTTCGGCACAGTCATCTACCAGGGCAAAAGAAGTAGGCATACGTAAAGCATTGGGCTCTGTAAAATCGCAGTTAATAAAACAATTTCTTACAGAAGCGCTGCTGTGTAGTTTTCTGGCAACATTGATTTCCTTTGTGCTTGCGTTTCTTCTTTTAAAACCATTTAATGCGATTTCAGGAAAAGACATTGAATTCAGTTCAATACTCCACAATAATATCTGGTTGCTGATTTTGACCTTATCCTTTATTACCGGTTTGCTCGCAGGTCTGTATCCTGCATTTTATCTCACATCATTTAATCCTGTGCATGTACTGAAAGGTATAGTTCCTTCCATGAGTAACCTTGGTAATCTTTTAGTCCGCAATGGCCTCGTGGTTTTTCAGTTCACCGTCTCCATAGCACTTATTATCTCTACAATTGTAGTTTATAAACAACTTGAGTTTACGCGACAAAAAGACCTTGGTCTGGATAAGGAAAATGTTGTGGTAATAGCCAATTCCAATCGCCTCGGTAAGAACAAAGAAGTATTCAGGCAGGAATTAAAAAATGAACCCTATGTTATTGACGCAGCCGTTTCCAGCAGCATACCTACTAAAGTAAATTTTGGAGATGGGTACGTGCCCGAGTCAACTGAATCTGATAAGCCCCTGATTAAAGAAATCGGACTCTCATCTTTTGTAATTGACGACGATTTTGTACCGACGCTCAGGATGCAGGTTTTACAGGGAAGAAATTTTTCGAAGGAATTTTCCGATTCTGCCTCGGTAATATTGAATGAATCGGCAGCAAAAATGATCGGCTGGAAAGAACCCATTGGTAAATGGCTTGCTTATCCCGGTAATGACCAGCGTTTTAAGGTGGTGGCAGTTGTAAAGGATTTTAATGTGGCTTCTTTGCGTGAACTGGTAGAACCATTCGCTTTGTTTCATTCTTCATCTAAAACATACGATCTTGGCACATCCTATATATCCATCAGGTTCAGGCCAGGGAATTTTAATGTCTATTTAAACGGACTTGAAAATAAATGGAAAAGCTTTGCACCAAATATGCCTTTCGACTATAATTTTCTGGATAGCGAATTTGATGCATTGTATCGTTCTGAACAGCGAATGGGTAAGGTCTTTGGCATATTTACGTCGCTTTCTATTTTCGTTGCCTGTCTGGGTTTATTTGGATTATCAGTGTTTTCAGCGGAGCGCCGGAAAAAAGAAATTGGTTTGAGGAAAGTATTGGGGGCTTCGGTACCAGGTGTGATTACTTTATTGTCAAAGGATTTTTTAAAACCTGTTTTGGTATCGGCCCTTATTGCATTTCCGGCAGCCTGGTTTAGCATGAACAAGTGGCTCGAAGATTTCGCCTACCGGGTACCGATAGGATGGTCAGTGTTTTTTATTGCCGGATCTGTTGCGTTGGTTATTGCGCTGCTTACCATCAGTTTCCAGGCAATAAAGGCCGCGAGGGCAAATCCGGTGAAGAGTTTGCGTTTTGAATAGGCGGTAGGCAGTAGACGGTAGGCAGTAGACGGTAGGCAGTAGTAAGGCAAGAGGCAAGAGGCAAAAGGCAAGAGGCAAGAGGAACAGCCAGGGGGGAGTAAGGAGTAGAGAGGGGTGATTGGGTTAACGTTATACGTTCAACGTTTAACGTTTAACGTAAACAGCCAGTGTAAAGTGGAAAGTTGCGAATTGCAAGAGGCTGAGAAGATGTTGAATCTTTGAAAAATCATTTAAGATAAATCAGGCAAAAGGCAAGAGGCAAAAGTAACAGCCAGTGTGGAGCAAGGAGTAGAGAGGGGTGATTGGGTAAACGTTATACGTTATACGTTCAACGTTTAACGTTAACAGCCAGTGTAAAGTGATAGCGGTGGAGATGGCTTAAGCGAAAAACAACGCTGTGGGCTATGCTAACAGCGATTTTTGGATTGCAGGTCGCACGTAAAGTGTAACACCAAATGCACCGCACTAAAACCTATTCACTAATCACTTCTACTGCCTACTGCCTACTGCCTTGCTATGAACTATGAACTACGAACTATGAACTATGAACTACGAACTAAAAACTACAAACATGCTCAAAACCAATTTCAAAATCGCCTGGCGGAATCTTGTAAAAAGCAAGG
>JAATGW010000216.1 GCA_015654495.1 Chitinophagales bacterium | reverse complement strand
GCTTATATAAGTCCTTGCTGTATAAATTCAAATTCAATACCGTGGGTGAAACGCGGTTTACCTGCTGCTGGTTCGCGTTTTGCAGAAACTTAATCCCCCAGGAAATGAGGTTCCTGTTTAAAGCCGGCTTTACATAAAATGGGCTTTTGCGGTTGAACATCCATCTGATCCCCTGGGAAAGCATCCCGGGCGCAGCCAAAGGAGTAAAATGACTTGGAACAATCATCCCGAGATTTCCGTACGAACATCCATCAGAAATATCTGTACGATCGATAACAGTAACATCCCATCCATTTTTCTGAAGATAATAGGCTGAACTCAAACCAATAATTCCACCTCCGATAACTACCACCTTCATACGCGAACCTTAATTTTTTAAGCATTTCAAAATGATGCATCCATCATTTTTACTATGCATATTCCAGAGTCTGCAGGTTCATATAATCCGGCAATTCTGGTCTGTTTTCAAGGGCGCGGCTGATAATATTCAATACCTGGTTTCTTTCTTCTCCCCTTAATACCAGCCTCGGAGATCTCACTTCTTCAGATCCGATATTTGTTGCTTCTGCAGCAAGTTTTATATACTGCACTAATTTAGAATTGATATCCAGCTCCAGCAATGGCATGAACCACCTGTACAGCTTTATTGCATCACTGTGGTATCCCGCTTTTGCAAGTCGGAATATCGCTACAGTCTCCTTCGGAAAAGCATTTACCAAACCTGCTACCCAGCCGTCAGCACCAATAAAAATGCTTTCAAGAGCGAGCGTATCCACACCGGTGAGCAATTTAAACCTGTCACCAAACCGGTTAATCATTCTTGTTATATTGGTTGTATCCCGGGTGGACTCCTTAACCGCATTGATATTCGGGCAATCAGCAAGCGCTTCAAACATATCCGGCGAAACCAGAATTTTATAATCCACAGGATTGTTATAAATCATGATGGGTAGTGACGTATTCTTCGAAATCCTGGTAAAGAAATTTACTGTTTCCGCATCATCAGCCTTGTAACGCATGGGGGGAAGTATCATTAGTCCGTCTGCTCCGTTTTCTTCAGCTGCTTTTGCCGCTTTGATGGCAGCCTTCGTACTTTGTTCAGCCACTGTCATTACAACAGGAACTTTATCTTTCAACAGATCTTTTGTATAAGCCAGCAGGTCGATCTTTTCCAAATCCTGCAAAGTGCTCGCTTCACCTAAAGATCCTCCCAGAACAATTGCATCAACACCGGCTTCAACCTGAGCCAGTGCATTTATCCTGAACATATTGAAGTCAATAGAATCGTTTTTATCAAAAGGAGTAAGGATAGCAGGATAGACTCCTTCCCATTTTACTATCGGCATAATTTTATTTTAGATGTTACAATGTATCAAATATAATCTCAATCCGGCGACCACTTATTGTCCGGAATTAATTGATAGTTTACCGATTTTAACATTTTTCAAAACAACAGGATTTCCCTGCAGGACCTGAAATAATTGTTTAAAATGGATATTTCCGGCATTTACTGAAACCTGGGTATTCAACTGTGCGTCCCTGAAAACAGACTGTGATTGTCTATACATTTTTGTTTCGGAACTAAATGTCACGGTCAATCGAAAATTTACTAATGATCGGTTTACCGGTTATACTCATTCAAAAAAGCTATACTATTTTTGCAGGCAATTAGTCTCTGAAAATTTAATCAGGTGTTGTTTTTATGTCTTCAGCTTTAATTTTGCAATTATAAATTACCAGTCCTTCATGTCAAATGATACCAAAGCATTATCGCCATCCCCTGTGCTTTCCACAGTTTATCCGATCCTGCTTGCCATCAGTTTTTCCCACCTGCTCAATGATACTATTCAATCACTGATCCCTTCCATTTATCCGATGGTCAAAAGCAATTACAACCTGAATTTTGTGCAGATTGGTATCATTACGCTGACCTTTCAATTGGCGGCCTCCCTGCTGCAGCCATTTGTTGGTTTTTATACTGATAAAAAACCTCAGCCGTTTTCTCTTGCCATCGGTATGGGTATTTCACTGATTGGTCTTGTTGCGCTATCAATCGCGCATCACTATTATGTAGTTCTTATAGCGGTGGCACTGATCGGTATAGGTTCATCCGTATTCCATCCTGAGGCTTCAAAAGTGGCTTATATGGCTTCAGGTGGAAAGCGTGGTTTAGCACAATCCATTTTTCAGGTTGGTGGTAATGCGGGCAGCGCGATAGGGCCGTTACTGGCAGCTCTTATTGTAGTACCTAATGGTCAGCGGCATATTCTTTGGTTTTCACTGTTGGCATTGCTGGCAATTAGCGTGTTATATACGGTTGGCCAATGGTATACGGCAAATATGGATCTTGTGAAACCTAAAAAGAACCTGGCTGACACTAAAGTGAACAATTTACCTGCCCGCAAAATTACGCGGGCTGTCATTATACTCCTGGTGCTTATTTTTTCAAAATATTTTTACCTGGCCAGTATGACCAGCTATTATACTTTTTTCCTGATAGATAAATTTCATTTGTCTATTCAGCAAGCTCAGTTTCATCTGTTCATTTTCCTCGCAGCGGTTGCTGCAGGCACCTTTCTTGGCGGTCCGCTCGGCGACCGGTTTGGCCGTAAGTATGTGATCTGGTTTTCCATTCTTGGCGCGGCACCATTCACCCTTATTCTACCGCATGTACCCCTCTTCTATGTTACTGTTCTTAGCATATTTATCGGCTTTATCCTGGCCTCTGCATTTTCGGCTATACTTGTATACGCACAGGAATTGCTGCCTGGCAAAATCGGAACTGTGTCCGGTCTGTTTTTTGGATTTGCATTTGGCATGGGCGGAATCGGCTCTGCATTGCTGGGTGGATTGGCCGATTATACCAATGTACAATACATGTTCGCGGTTTGTTCCTTCCTTCCGCTCATCGGTTTATTAACGGGCTTTTTGCCGGATCTTCACAAGGCAGGAAAAAAACACTACAATTAAAAAGCCGGATTTTTTTTACATACAAAAAGCTTAACTTATGTTGAATACAGCGTCAACTGTTCACCGCGGTTCACATGGTTAACAATTAAAACTACCATTCTTACGAAGACCAGCAAAAAGTCGGGCAGGCACTGAATTTTCAGCGCTATCAACTCATGCAGACGAGTTACTGGTCCCGCGAATAGAATTTAAAACACTGAAAACTTCTTCCGTATCAGCTTTCTACTCCAGCGTTCATTTAGTATGCCTTGAAAAACAGATACAATGAAAGTAAAGTTCTACGGTGTGCGCGGCTCAATACCGGTATGCGATAAGGAATTCCAGCGTTATGGAGGCAATACAACCTGTCTGGAAATACATCGTGAGGGCGTGAACCGGATTGTAATTTTTGATGCCGGAACCGGAATCAGGAACTGTGGCAAAGAACTTGTAGCCCGCAAAATCCGCCAGCCCCATCTCAACATTCTGTTTTCCCATTTTCATTGGGACCATATCCAGGGATTTCCTTTTTTTGCACCGGCTTATGAACCGAATCAGAACATCGGTATTTATGTGATGGGAGAAAAACGAAAAACAATCAATTTAAAAGAAATCTTCGCACAGCAAATGCAGGAAGATTTTTTTCCCGTAAAACTGGATTCCATGGGAGCTGAATTTTCATTTATGAATTTCAGTGATGAAGAGACCTTATTCGGTGCTCACGTTATTGCACAACCGCTGTTTCACAAATACCTGGGTGGCTCATACGGATTCAGGATTGAAGATGATGCCGTTGTTCTCACCATTTGTACAGATCTTGAACATGCCAATGGAATTGATGAAAATGTAGTAACACTCGCCAGAAATGCGGATCTGTTGATTCATGATGGCCAGTATACACCGGAGGAATACCGCACGGTAAAAAAAGGTTGGGGACATAGTACCTGGGAACAGGCTGTTGAGGTTGCTGTGCGGGCAAATGTAAAAAAACTGGTGATCACCCATCACGATCCGGACCACAACGATGATTTTCTGGATGCCATGGAAGTTGAATGCCGGAAAGTTTTTCCAAACAGCGT
>JAATGW010000701.1 GCA_015654495.1 Chitinophagales bacterium | reverse complement strand
TTTTTTGCCGGGCTCATAACCAGGGCAGTTGTTACCACCATTTGAATATGCGGCTTTATTGGCCATCTGACGGGCGATATCAGCTGTTGCAGAACCTGCACCGAAATAATCATAGAAATCCTGCGGATCAACATATTTTGTACTCACATCATCAATATAGTCAGTGAATGTTAATCTGCTTACAATTTCAAAACTCAGGTTAAATGTTTCGTTGAAAAAGTATTTCAGACCTACTCCATAAGGAATATTCATTTGGGTGAGTTTGTATTCCTTTACTTCGGGATGGTTAGCCATACCCTGGCCTTCAGTTCTCAGCGGTTGCAATTCAACCCATTCCCTGCGGCCATTAGGAGTAACATACTGCGCTTTTGGATTGAAATGAAATACGCCGATACCAATCAAACCGTATGGTCTTAATTTATGATATACATCAGTAGGATCTTCTTCAAAAAACACTGTGGGGTATATTTCAGCAGCAGCATACAATTCAATTATAGAAGATTTGAAATGCTGATCGCGACCTCTGCGTGCTTCTTCCCAGCCACCTTTGCCTTTGATGATACTGTCAGCACCTTCGATCCTTCCGAAATTGAACATCAATCTGAAATTGACAAATTCATTCGGTGCGAAGGAGCCATAAATACCAGGCATTATTTTGGTAAGCTGAAAGTTATTATCCTTAATGAAGGTCTGACCTTTACCTACTCTTCCGCCGAGGTCTCCAAGAAAGTTGGAGGGACCTATGCTTATACCTGCTTCAAATTTCGACTGAGCAGAAATGCATAGTGCAGAAAAGCTAATAATGAGTGTTAAAAGTACAGATTTCCATTGCCAGGAACGTACACTTTTTTTCATGATACCGGATTTGGATTTTCAAAAGTTTGGACTGAGAAATAACGCTTCTCTGCACCATTATATTATATCCGGTATAAAAATTCAACATGCTGAGGCTTAACGTAAAATAACGATTAGTGAAATGTTAATATTACGTATACAATGTCATTTCAATGTGTTCAATTCCATCTTCAAGATAAATTTCACTAACTGTATTGAAACCAAATGAGCTATAGAATTTTTTAAGATACAACTGTGCTCCGATCCTTATATCCTGATTACCAAACAATTCCTTTGCTTTTAAAATTGAATAGTTCATCAGCAATTTACCTGCACCTGATTTTCTCGCTGAATTCGCTGTAACTACGCGCCCAATCGAGGTTTCAGCGAATGCAATACCCGGCGGAATCAATCTTGAATATGCAATGAGCTTATTATCAACAAGTCCCGTTACATGATAAGAATTAACATCTTTATCATCCATATCCAGAAAAATACACTGTTGTTCAACAACAAAAACCTCACTTCTTAATTTGAGAATTTCATAAAGCGCTGCAACTGAGAGATCAGCAAAAGCTGTACAGGACCATTGAATATTTTCCATAATAATAATAGACGAAATTCGGAGTTTGTTAAATTCGTGTACGCTGTTACGTTAGTAGATCAGTAGCCGTATTTTTCTTTCCATCTTTCACGTAAAAATTTTCTTATTTCATCTTCACGTGCATTTTTTCCGGGATTGTAGAAAGCTGTATTGCTGATTTCCTTCGGAAGATATTCCTGGGCCATAAAATTGTTGCTGAAATCGTGCGCATAAGTGTAGTCTTTCCCATAGCCCATTTTTTTCATCAGTCCGGTGGGGGCATTGCGGATGGCCAGGGGAACTGCCAGATCACCGGTATCACGCACCGTAGCGAGTGCATTTTCAATGGCCAGGTAACTGCTATTGCTCTTGGGGGAAGTAGCCAGATACACAGCGCATTGCGAAAGGATTATCCTGCTTTCCGGGTTGCCGATCTTACTGATGGCATCAAAACAGGTGTTTGCGAGAACAAGCGCGGTAGGGTTGGCATTGCCGATATCTTCACTGGCCAGTATCACCATTCTTCGCGCAATGAATTTGATGTCTTCACCTCCTTCAAGCATCCTTGCAAGCCAGTAAACCGCACCATTGGGGTCACTTCCCCGGAGAGATTTGATAAATGCAGATATGATGTCGTAATGTTGTTCGCCCGACTTGTCATATAAAGCCATTTTTTCCTGGAGATTGTCCATTACCATCGTGTCGTTGATCACAATATCTCCATTTCCTGCCGCTGAAACGGTAAGTTCCAGCAGATTGAGCAGTTTACGTCCGTCGCCACCTGAAAAGCGTAGCAATGCTTCATATTCGCTTATTTTGATATTTCTGGTCTTAAGTATAATATCTTCTTTAATGGCCTTATCCAGCATTTTAATAAGACTTTCCGCGTTAAGCGGCCTGAGTACAAAGACCTGGCATCGGGACAGCAGGGCGCTGTTAACTTCAAAAGAGGGATTTTCGGTGGTTGCCCCGATCAGCGTGATCGTACCTTTCTCAACCGCATTTAAGAGTGCATCCTGCTGACCTTTATTAAAACGATGAATCTCATCAATAAAAACGATAGCACCCGATTGCATTTTTGCATCTTCTATTGCTTCGCGGATATCTTTTACTCCTGAGTTGATGGCGCTCAGCGTATAGAATTTTTTTGAAGTGAGATGTGCAATGATATTGGCGATTGTGGTTTTGCCGGTACCCGGTGGCCCCCAAAGGATCATTGAGGGTATGCGGTTATTTTCAATTGCTTTCCGGAGTATGCTGCCGGCACCTGTCAGGTGTTCCTGGCCGGTGAGATCTTCCAGTTTAACAGGCCGCATACGCTCGGCCAGTGGCGCAGTTTGCCGGATATGTTCTGATTCATTTTCCACGTTCACCTGATATCTGATTTGTTGATAGATTAGTCGCTTTGCGGAAGCGGATTCCTGCAAAAAATCAAAGTTAGCTTTTCAGGTATAAATAGCTGATAACATCTAAGCTGACTAAATTCGTTATCCTTTACCTATTTTAACAGTTGAATGCATTGGCTCGCGATTATATTCTGGATATTTTTTTCCCTGGTGTTTTACACCTATATCGGCTATGGAGTAATTATATGGATATATCTTAAACTCCGCGGAACCTCCTCTTCAACCCCTGGTTCAGTTCCGGAGAATCATTTCCTGCCATCTGTTGCATTGATTATCCCGGCATATAATGAAGCTGATATACTTGAAGAAAAGATCAGCAATTGTCTTCAACTGGATTATCCTGCGGCTCTGCTGCGTATTGTATTTATAACCGACGGTTCTGATGATGCTTCCGTCAATATATTAAAAGACAGGAAAGCGGTTATTCATTTACATGAGCCCCGCCGCAGGGGGAAAGCAGCGGCTATGAACCGTGCTGCGGCCTTGTGTTCAGGTTCCGAAATTCTTGTTTTCAGCGATGCAAATACGATGCTGAACAGTGAAGCATTAAAACGAATTGTTTCGCATTATATGGTTCCTGAAGTTGGCGGTGTTTCAGGTGAAAAGAAAATTATTTCTTTATCTGATAATACAAATACCGAAGGTGAAGGCATATACTGGAAGTATGAATCTTTTTTAAAGAAACTTGATTCCGACTTTCATACGATAGTAGGTGCAGCAGGAGAACTGTTTTCAGTACGTCAGAATTTATATTCACCACTAAAGGAGAATACCATCCTTGATGATTTTGTTTTGTCGCTTAAAATATGCGAACGTGGGTATGTAATCAGATATGAATCTGGTGCAGTTGCTTCTGAATTGCCCACGACTGATATAGGAGAAGAAGAAAAAAGAAAAATACGGATAGGCGCAGGCGCTTTTCAGGGAATGATTGAAATGAGGGCCCTGCTGAATATATTCCGGTTCGGGAAACTATCATTCCAGTACATTTCACGCAGGTTTTTCAGATGGGTTGTTTGCCCGCCGGCCCTACCTATACTGTTATTTTTGAATATCATTATTGTAATAAAAGATATAAGTCCGTACTGGCTGTATACCGGACTTTTGTATGCTCAAACGGGGTTCTATTTTTTTGCATTTTGCGGGTGGTTAGCCCTTAGGATAAATACTAGCCGCATCAGTCTGTTTTATATTCCCTGGTACTTCCTGTTCATGAATATTTCTGTTTGGATGGGCTTATTCAGATATTTAAACGGAAGTCAATCAGTACTTTGGGACAAATCACATAGGCTTCATCGAAGAATTACTTCCGTTGATCGTAAAAATACCTGATTTTGCGTATAATTTCTTTTCCGTTATTTGTATTAATGAATTTTGTTTATATCTTTAATCCAGCATTCAACCCAATTCGTTTTTTCCATTTTCTTTTCGAGAAACCCAGGTTTAGTAGTTTTTCCTGCTGACCAATTAAGCCCTTTATCCTCAAAAACATCTCTTCCCATCTTCCAATTCCATTGAAGCAGTAATTCTGATTTCTTAGCGAACAACTGAAAGCTCCAATTTCATATGAACCACGGTAATCTGACCGGATTCATAACTTTTACTTCCCTAAGAAAATGAGAAAGGAAATTTTGGTAATAGATGATAGTAAGGCAATGCGATTCATGTTGCATACTATTCTGAAAAAGCATTACAAGGTTATTTCTGTTCCTGACGGTTTGAGCGCTATGTATTATCTCAGAAATGCACAGCAACCGGACCTCATCATTATGGATCCTGAACTTCCGGATTTCAATGATTGGGAACTTGTAAAATATTTAACAGGCAGTCACCTGTTCTCAGGAATTCCCCTGATGGTAATATCAGGAGAAAATGAAGAAACGACTCGTGCGAAATCTGTGAATTACGGTGTTGCTGATTTTTTTCTTAAACCATTTAATCCACTCCGCTTATTTGAAGCAGTAGATAACCTGATGGTGAACAGAATCGCAGAGAAAATTTATTAATCCGTTACACCCCTAAATGAAACACACTATGCAAATTGAAAATTTACCCCAACGTAGCTCTACCTACAAGTACGTTAAAATAAGGAAGGACTCCGGAGTATCGCAGTCTGATGCTTTCCTTTACGTTGGCGGTGATAAGGAAGTCTTCCAGGAGCTCTTCCAGAATTTCAGCAGCGGCCATAGTTGTACAGATATTCCGGAAACAATTCAGCTGCTTCGTAATCTGAATTTCAACGGCGGTATTCCACAGTTTATCTTTATTGATCTTGCATATTCTGATGCAGATCTTGCGATCCTCCGGCAGTATATTGCCGCAGAACTTTCACACACACAAACGCATATTTTCTATAATATCCGCCAGCTGAATGCTACGGATAAACGAAAAGTAATTTCAGGAAAACTGGTTGATGAACTGGTAGACCTGAAAACTGAAATGGCATTGGTAGCAGGTAAGGTTGAATTTCTGAAAAAGATGAAGTCGGAATTCAATAGCCGCAATCACCAGATCCGTATTGAAACGCAGGAATCAGATGTTACCGGAAAAATGAGTGTTGTAAAACGTGCGATTGATATTCTTCTTTCAGGAACAGCTTTAATTATCCTGATGCCGGTATTTCTCCTGATCGGCCTGGCTATCAAAATTGAATCCCGTGGGCCGGTATTTTATAATTCATACCGTGCAGGCAGGGGATATAAAGTGTTCAAATTTTTCAAATTCAGAACAATGAAAGTGGGTGCCGATCGTATGATCAATTCCATGCTTCATCTGAATAAGTACAATACTTCGCTCGGCCCGGTATTCTTCAAAATTCAGAATGACCCGCGGATCACAAAAGTTGGTTCATTCTTAAGAACAACCGGCTTCGATGAATTGCCCCAGCTGTTCAATGTACTGATCGGTGAGATGTCTGTTGTAGGTAATCGTCCTTTACCACTCTACGAAGCATCAACGCTTACAACTGATGTATGGGCTGAAAGGTTTATGGCACCTGCGGGAATCACAGGCCTCTGGCAGATCATGAATCGTAAAAATGCAATTGTTTCTGTGGAAGAGCGCATCAGCATGGATATCGAGTATGCAAGAAAAAATAATTTCTTTATGGACTTCTCGATCATGCTGAATACTCCTGGTGTGATAATGAAAGAAATCCCCGTTCCTGAAAATGGACTGGCAGGTTTTAAAGCACAGGTAAATCTGCAGCCGGAGTTTAGTAAGATGTGAGCTGAGGCAGCGGGCAGCAGGCAGTAGATAAGATCGACACATTGTAAAATAAATAATCAAGCCTCCGTAGGGGGCTTTTTTTGAAGTACGAAGTGCGAGGTACGAAGTAAGAAGTTAACAGCCAATACAATTACGGTTTGTAGTTCCGTAGGAACGATGATTTTATAGCCCAGGATTTCAATCCTGGGAAACAAGTGCGAGGTGCGAAGGCCGAAGTCAACAGCCAAATACAATTTTGTTTTTCAGTTCCGTAGGAACGGTGAATCTTGTAGCGCAGGGAGTTTTGAAGTAAGAGGTATGAGGTAGGAAGTAAGAGGTAAACAGCCAATAAAATCACGTTT
>JAATGW010000645.1 GCA_015654495.1 Chitinophagales bacterium | reverse complement strand
TTCCAGAGTTTTAACCTGATTGACGAGCTTACTGTTTTCGAAAATGTAGAATTGCCGCTGATCTATACCAATGTAAAATCTGCAGAACGCAAAACACGTGTTGAAGAAGTGCTTGATAAAATGCAGATCATGCATCGCCGCAATCACTACCCTCAGCAGTTATCGGGTGGTCAGCAACAGCGTGTGGCAGTTGCCCGTGCGGTTGTAAACAGACCAAAACTGATCCTCGCGGATGAGCCTACAGGAAACCTGGATTCATCCAACGGTAATGAAGTAATGCAATTGCTGACTGACCTTAATGAACAGGGTACCACCATCATCATGGTAACACACTCTGAACATGATGCAAGGTATAGCCACAGAATTATAAGAATGCTGGACGGACAGACCGTTACAGAAAATATACTGGTTTAAGTTTCACACGCGCGAGCGCAGAAGCTATAACCAAAACTAAAGTCAACTATTTAACCAGATAAAAACTGCAATCCATGACGCAGCAACAAAACAACAGCAGGAATGAAAGGATATCATTCAGCAGATGGATCACAGCAAAAAATAAGAACGGAAACAAACCTGTATTGATGGTTTTGGTTGCAGTTTTTATCTGGATGCTTTTTGCAGGCTATCAGCAATCAAGGCTGCAGGTACAAAGGATGGAAATAAAAATCCGTAAGCACACCAGTGGCCTGGCAAAACTGGCCTCATTGAGCAGGTCAATCGGTTATAATTCCGATAACAATAAAATTGCTTACGCGGATATTTCAGCTGACAATAAGTTCCCTGAAGATGAAAGTCCCGCCATTGAAATTGAATTCGTTTCCGATATCTATCCGGAAGCCTGCAAAGCAGAAACCACGGCAGTTTCCAAACCAGACCCGGTAACAAAGAAAAAAGAAACTGACTCAACGGACTCTGCAGAAAATAAAACACCCAATACCACTGCTACCGCTAACCGAAAACCTGTAAAACCCGCACCCAGGAGTAAACAAAAATCAGGAGCACAACAACATTTTGGTGTAGGTCTGAAATTATCGATCTGAGACAACTATAAATATCAGCATATTTTCTCCGGCTGAATAAATGTTCAGCCTACTGACGTCAGGGTTCCGGCAGGAATGAATCAAAGGATATTGCAGCACATGAACTACCTAAAACTTGCATTAAGGAATCTTTTTTCCCGAAAGAAACGATTGCCTAAACGCAGAAACTCATTTCAACAGCCCCCGACTGAAATGGGTTTACCGCCTTTAAGGCGATCTGAAGTACGTTATATCACTCTTGGAAAAATACAGGTCGGAAAAGCGATACGCATAAAAGGAAATAAACTCAACTAAAACTTAATTATGCTAAGCAATTTTTTCAAAACAGCCTGGCGCATCCTCAGAAAAAACAAAGGCTATACCGCGATAAATATTCTGGGACTTGCAACAGGAATGGCAGTTGCTTTGATAATAGGTTTATGGGTACACTTTCAATATTCATATGATCGGTTTTTACCGGATGCAGAGAGGCTTTACCGCGTTCAGCGTAATTATGATAGTAACGGCGATACCCTCACTTTCAGAACCACATCGTTGAAGCTTGCCGATGCACTGCGTAAAGAAATTCCGGAGGTGGAATATGTGGCAGAGAGCGATTGGATGGGTGTGCATGGACTAATGGTCGGTGATAAAAAATTAGGTGTAAACGGCGCACAGATTGCAAGCGACTTTCTGAAGATGTTCCAATATCCTTTTATTAAAGGCAATGCAAATACCGCTCTCGCTGAAGCGTACTCGATAGTGCTGACAGAATCCACAGCCAGGGCTTTATTTGGTGACGAGGACGCGATGGGGAAAATGGTCCGGTACGACAATAAAGACAATCTTAAAGTCACCGGCATTTTGAAAGACATTCCTGCGAACTCTACACTTCAGTTCAAATTCGTAGTTCCGTTTGCATACCTGGATCAAACCAATCCTTTTATCAAGGCCCGCAGGGCAGGCAGCTTTGGTAATAATGCCAATCAGATCTTTGTAAAATTAAAACCAGGTGTAAAATACAGTCAGGTCGCAGGGAAGATCAGGTATATTACGCATACGGAAAAAGACAATATCAACGCGATGAATTCATTCGTCACGTTTCAACCTTTGAGCCGATGGCATCTGTATTCAAATTATGTGAACGGCCAGGATACGGAAGGTTTCTTAAGTTATGTACGGATGTTCAGCATTATCGGCATCCTTGTTTTATTGATTGCCTGTATCAATTTTATTAATCTCACAACTGCCAGAAGTGAACAGAGAGCCCGTGAAGTGGGTGTGAGAAAAGCGATTGGTTCGCTACGCAGTAACCTGATCTTTCAATTTCTTGCAGAATCTTTATTGCTCACAATCGCAGCTTTTATCATTGCCATTTTAATGGTGCAGATTACGCTACCCTATTTCAGTGCACTTACAAAAAATGAAATCACCATTCCTTATTCGAGTCCCTTATTCTGGGTAATAATGACAGTCGCTGTTCTGGTAACTACCCTACTTGCTGGTGCCAGGCCGGCTTTTTATCTGTCTTCTTTTCAACCTGTGAAAGTGTTGAAAGCGAATAAACAATCCGGCAAATCAGCCAGTCTTCCGCGAAAGGTCCTTGTGATATTACAATTCAGCTGTTCAATAGCGCTTATCATCAGTACAATTATTATTTATCAGCAGGTGCAGCATGCAAAAAATCGTCCTGTTGGTCTTGATGTCAATCGGTTGATGATAACTTATTCCAATGATGATCTTAATAAAAATTTCAATGCACTAAAAAATGAATTGATCAGCGCCGGTATTGCAGACCTGGTGACGCAGGCAAGCAGCCCCGCTACAGAAATTTACTGGCATACGGATATTGATCGCTGGCCTGGAAAGAATGCCAAAGAAACCATTGAAATGGGGAATATTTTTATTGGTGAGGATTATTTCAAAACCATGGGGATGAAGATGGCAGAAGGCCGTGATTTTACCGGCATCAGTGATACGCTGAATGTAATTTTTAATGAGGCTGCTATCAAAAAAATGCGGA
>JAATGW010000301.1 GCA_015654495.1 Chitinophagales bacterium | reverse complement strand
GATAGTGCCGTTGCGCACAGCTACAATTATTCCCGGTGGCAGCTTCAGCAAACGAATATAATTTGTTACCGTACTTCTTTCTTTTCCCATGCGCTCTGCCACCTGCTCCTGTGTGAAATTCAATTCATCCATCAATCTTTTATAACTGAGGCCTACCTCAATGGCATTGAGATCCTGTCGTTGCAGATTTTCCAACAGCGCGAGTTCAAGCAATTGCTGATCATTGGCTTCGCGTACATAAACCGGAACATCTTTGAGGCCAGCCAAACGTGCTGCCCTTAATCTGCGTTCACCGGCAATTAACCGGTAACGGCTACCCGATATTTTCGATACAGTAAGAGGCTGTATAATATCATGAAGTTTAACTGATGCAGCGAGTTCTTTTAATGATGCCTCATCAAAATCCTGACGCGGCTGTTTTGGGTTGGTTTCAATTTCATCCAGCGCAACCCGCGTCATTGCAAGGGTTTTCTGAACCACTTCATCTTTCAAAGCACCAGCGGGGGTTTTAAGATCAGTATCTATACTTTGCAGTAATGACCTTATACCTTTTCCCAGCGCATCTTTTTTATTGATAGGATTACTCATCGTTCAGGGTTAAGATTCTTTCAGATTGCTTGATCTTCGTCATGTTATTCTTCTGTAATACTTCCTTGGCCAGATTCAGGTAATTGATAGAACCCTTACTATCTGCATCATACAGGATGGCAGGTTTGCCAACACTCGGAGCTTCGCTAAGCCTTGTATTCCTGTGAATAATCGTATCAAAAACCATCTCTTCAAAATGGCGGCGGACTTCATTTACCACCTGGTTGCATAAGCGCAATCGTCCATCATACATCGTCATCAGAATACCTTCAATCACCAGTTCAGGATTGAGTCTTGACTGTACAATCTTAATAGTGTTCAACAGTTTTCCCAACCCTTCCAGCGCAAAAAATTCTGTCTGCACCGGAACCACCACACTATCGGATGCTACCAAAGCATTCACTGTTATTAACCCCAATGAAGGCGAACAATCTATTATAATGAAATCATATTCGTTTCTGATATCGGCTAAAATTCCTTTCAATACAGATTCCCGTTGCGGATGACTGATCATTTCGATTTCGGCACCTACAAGATCAATATGTGAGGGTACTACGAAAAGATGCGGAATCTCCGTTTTCAAAACTACTTCACGCGCTTTAACTTCATTGATCATACAGTCGTACAGACTTTGCTGCACATTATGCAAATCAAACCCAACACCGGTTGTACTGTTCGCCTGGGGATCAGCGTCCACAAGCAATGTTTTAAATTCAAGAACAGCCAGACTTGCTGCGAGATTGATCGCCGTGGTTGTTTTGCCTACGCCACCTTTCTGATTCGCAATTCCAATAATTCTCGCCATGTAAGTGAAATATTTTCTTAATTATTATAGATCCAGGCTACTGCCGATTTCAGGTAAAAGTAATTCCAACCCATTCCGGACAAACAAAGCTGTGGCTTTTTCTGTTTCGATGCGGATATTTGGCCAGGTATTATAGTGTAGGCCAATTACTTTATGACAACTCAACATATGCGCGGCACGCATTGCATCTTCCATTCCCATTGTTATAACATCGCCTATTGGTAATATGGCATATTTCAAAACTGCAAAGGAAGGTATTAGTTGCATATCAAGTGTAAGTGCCGTATCCCCACTGTAATAGATATTGCAATCATCAGACTTAATCACAAAACCTATTGGATTACCTCCGTATTTTCCATCGGCAAAACTTGAAGAATGCTGTGCAACCACGCATTTCAGAATGCCAAAATCAAATTCCGCCTTTCCTCCCGTATTCATGGGAAATACACTTGCAAAACCCTTTTTAGAAAAATATTCATATATCTCCCAGTTGCTGATAATCGTGGCTCCGGTTCGGGTAGCGATTCTTTCAGCATCCGCCATATGATCAAAATGAGCGTGGGAAATGAGAATATTGTCAGCCTCAATTGCATCTATGTCTATTGATGATGCAAGCCCGTTATCTGAAATATAGGGATCGAACAGGAGGTGCTTACCTCCGGTTTCCAAAGAAAAACAGGAATGACCATAATAGGTATATCGCATTTGGCTGAATTCAGTCTGAACTTCTAAAGTTTTGGATTACAACGAATTCTGTACAGGTTTGATCAGAAATCCGGACTTACGGAAGGCTCCTGACAGGTTGACAAAATTACATCATCGGCACTATTTTAGGGAACAATATATCCACAATAGTTCCGGCAAACAACCTTCTTAGCGGATATTTTGGTTTGCCTTAAAAATCGGCCTTTGAAATAAGAAGGGGCATATCCGGTTCGATTGAAAGTAAAATTGATTTCCAGGCGTCTTTGAATATATATAAAGTAAAATACTGCTGATTGCTGCTTTATTTGGCGGTACTTGTCGGCAACATTATCAAACTCATTTTATGCGCAGACTTTTAGGTTCGGGAATATTCATCGTTCTGGTGCTGCTGATTGACTGGTATGTGTTTCAATCGGTTAAACTTGTTACTCAGCATTTGTCGATCCGTTGGAAAACAGTTATTTATGGAGCATACTGGGCTATAACTGTTCTGGTTGTCGCTTTTATTCTACTGGGGCCTGTGATCAATTTTGATAATCTCCCCAAACTTCTTCGCACCTATGCGCTTGCAATCGTGATTGGACTATTCCTTGCAAAATTTGCAGCCTCATTGTTTTTTGCAGCTGATGATCTTCGTCGCCTGGTTCAATGGGGAGGTACAAAAGTCTATTACGGAATCAAAGGAGAAAATTCCGAGGGCACAAATATTAGCAGATCCGTTTTTCTATCCTGGGTGGGCCTGGCTGTCGGCGGCGGTTTATTTGGAAGTCTTTTATATGGATTCGGTAATAAATATAAATACCGTGTTGAACGATTAAAACTTGCATTTTCCAATTTACCTGAGGCCTTCCGCGGAATGAAAATCGTGCACATTTCTGATATTCACTCGGGGAGTTTTACTGATAAACAGGCGGTAGAAAAAGGAGTGACAAGGATACTGGAGGAAAAACCCGATTTAATCCTGTTTACCGGTGACCTTGTGAACGACCGCGCTCATGAAATGGAGGACTATATCGAAGTGTTTTCGAAATTAAACGCGCCGTTAGGTGTGTACAGTACCCTTGGCAACCACGATTATGGCGATTACAAAGCCTGGAAGAATGCCTCTGAAAAACACGAAAACCTGGAGCGCTTAAAACAAATCCATGCAGATATGGGTTGGCGCCTGATGATGAATGAACATGTTGCAATTGAAAAAGACGGTGAAAAAATTGCCCTGCTGGGTATTGAAAACTGGAGCGCTAAAGGAAATTTTCCAAAATACGGCAAACTGCCTGAAGCTTACGCAGAGGCAGTCGCATATCCGTTTAAGAAACTGCTGAGTCATGATCCAAGCCATTGGGATGCGGAAGACAGACAAACTTATCCAGACATTATACTCACACACAACG